>JAPOOH010000432.1 GCA_026713505.1 Chloroflexota bacterium
GATCGAGACACCCGATTCGGCAACCACTTCCACCGCTCGCTCGAGCGGGTCGCCTTCGAGATTCATCAGGGCGCAAGCGTGCCCGCAGAGCACCGGCCCCTGGAAGCCGGCTTCGGTGACCACTCGCGCAATCGTTTCGAGACCTTCGGGGGCATGCTCGAGACTCTCGTCCACGTGAAAGCCGAGCGCCAGAGCATACTGCTCGGCCAGCTCGATCACACGACGCAGGCGTCGCGCCATGTGGGCCTGCCCGAGCACGAAGACTCCGAGCACCCCCTCGGCGGAGAGCAGCCGGGCGACACCGGACACGTAGCTTCGTTCATCAAACACTTCGAGTGACAACAGCGCGCAACGCTGCACCGCCATTCGCGGGGCGATTTCTTCGGCAAGCTCGCCGACGACATCCCAGGCAAGGGGGGGCTTTCCTCGGGGTGCGTAATCCGCATCCCAATTGATGTGGGTGCGAACGGCGCCGCAGCCGTTCGACCATAGCTCGGTCAGCCCTCGGCCCACGCGTTTCCGCAGGTCTTCGCGGGTCCAGAGCGAGCGGTCCGCATGCTGTATTTCGATCGCCCGGCGCAGATCTCCTCCCACCGGACCGAGTCTCGACACCGTCTGACACTTGTCCAGGTGGCAGTGCGCCTCCGCCAGGCGCGGCAGCACGATTCGACCGCCGAGGTCGAGCGTGGTGTGACCGTTCACGGGGTCGCCGGGCGCGAGCAGGCAACGCACGCATCCGTCCTCGATCGACAGGTCTCCGCGTAGACAGTCGCGATCGATACGCCCCCCGAATCTCGCCGGCTTCTCCACCAATGCCCTCGGCACACGGGCATTCCGAAGCAGGAGACGCGAGACCATGTGGCTCTCAGTCGGGGAACGCATCCAGGTCATCCGCCGAAAGACGGTCGAACTCGCGCAGCATGGCAATCAAGTGCTCCACGCCACGCTCGAGAAGGCGTTCCCCTTTTGCCGCGTCGGCCGCCGCGGCATTGCCGCAGGCGCCTTCGCGGTTCAGGTCCTGGATGAGCCATCCCAGCTTGACGGGAGTGGAGCCGACACCGAAATAGCCGTGTTCGTCTGCCCATTGCTCGCTGCGCGAGCCGAAGTCCCGAGCGAGACTCATGTCCACGAGGTGGCCGCGCGCCGCCAGCATGACGGAAGTCTCGCCTTCCCCGGCATGAACGCCATGAACGAGCTCGCGCTTGTCGAAGAGGTCCGTGCTGTCGAAGAGAGAGAACCAGGAGCACGACGCGGTCAGCAGCCCGTGCCGGGCCCGCAGGTCTCGCGCGACGATGTCCATCGCGGCGGTGTTTCCGCCGTGCCCGTTGAGGAACACGAGCTTGCGCACCCCGGCTCTCGCGACGCTTGCCCCGATCTCCATCCACACCCGGATCAGGGTCTCCGCCGACAAAGTCAGTGTGCCGGGGAAGGCGATGTGCTCGTTGCTCTTGCCGATGGGCATGGTGGGCAGGAACAGGACGGGGAGCTCCCCGAGCAGCGGCGCGCTGCGGGCGACGATTTCTTCGACGATGTCCCGGTCGACGGAGACCGGCAGATGAGGGCCGTGCTGCTCGATGGCGCCTACCGGCAGGACGGCAATCGTCC
>JAPOOH010000468.1 GCA_026713505.1 Chloroflexota bacterium
ACTGGATCACGAGGGTTCTACGCTCCCGGAACGGACTTCAATCTCATGTACGTCTTCTATGGCAACTGTCCGGTGCTGGGACCAGAGACCAAGGATTGCCCTGTGCCTGAGTCGCAACGCTGACAGTAAGATGGTGCCGGGTCACTCGCGCACTCGACCTGTAGGGGGTTAGCTTGTGGCCCTGCCTGTTCACCAGTAGTCAGGTAGCGAGCCCGACCACCTATCTGCGACTCTCGTATTCAGCAGGCGACCCGGCTCAAATCAACATTACAAAGGGTTGACAGAGCTAGATTAGCATATGTGGACAAGGTGGTGGTGCTTCACCTACCCTAGAAATACAGAAACGCCCCGCAGCCAGTCGTTAACAAGTCGGCCACGGGGCGCCATAGGATTGCGATGTCAAACAATCGGCCCCAGTATACACTGGCAGACCTCTTCAGGCGGATCGAAGCGGGGATTCAGTCACTCAAGAACGAGCACTCGCAGACGCTCGCCAGTCTCAATCGAGTAGCAGTCGACATCAACCAGCGGGCAGCAGCTATCAAGCTGGCAGTTTCGCGTTCGGCACTCTCTGCTTACCTTGTTGAGGTGCAACTGGCACGGCAGCGCAGGGAGCGTCAGAATCGGTTGCGCCAACACGAAGCTCGCATGTACCTGTGCGAACGCAATGAGGATTGGTGAGAGCAGTTAGCATATACTGACCTCATGAAGCGCTCTGATCAGGCCAAGCGGCCACGCGGTCGGCCAGTCGAGTATCCGATGCCGGAGCGCATACCGGATTCGCCTGAGAACATACTGAAAACCGTGCTCTCTGGACCTCCCAAGAAGAGCTGGAACTACCTCAAGAAGAGGAAACCGGAAAAGACTGATTAGATTAGCCTTGGGTAAGATAGTATGTAATTCCCTCTGCTAATCCGAATTGATGGACAAACTGGTCGTACCGGCGTCGCGGAAACCTGCCCATCTGAATGGCCCTTCGAGGTCGAAAGCATTAGGAGGACCACGGCGCGCGGACCCCATCATGGCCCGGAACCCTGGGGTTCCACTCAGAGGGCGGATATATTCGTGCAGATCCCTGTCCAGGAAACGGAGGAGTAGACATCCGAGCGCGAACCATATATTTCGAGTCGACGTCTGACAGGCGCGGCTAGTCAATCCCGAGGCCGCGCATGAGAACTCTACTCTATTTCAATCGGCCTTGGGGTCAGCCGGCGTTGGTTGTGCGGCCCGGTCACATCGATTCACTCCAGATTGGGTTCACAGAGCCACGTCACGAACCGGTTCGAACGTGAACTCCGGCACGATCACCTCCCACGCATCGCATTTCATGTAGTCGCGATACTCCGGCTCCGAAGCCTCACGGCTCCACCCGACGACGGCCAACACCTTCGCCGACCGGCAGCGCATCCCCGCAGGCAACGTGAACCTCTTGGCGAGGCGCCCCACCACCATGCCTGCCTGGTCCATCAGTTCCCAGCGTCCCGGTGTCAAAGCCCGCATCTTCAGCGGATCGCCCGGCGAGAGCCTGGCGATGGCATTGTGAACTAGGTCCCGGGGACCCCGGCGCCCGGCGAAGCCCAAATCCACGTCCCGAAGTGTGGTTCGGATATGTCGGTATTTAAGCGCCGGTGAGCCGGGCGCAAGCTCGACGGGTTGGCGGCGTTGCACCGAGGGATGGCCGGCCAATGCGTCCAAGAACCTGTGGGGCTGATTGAATCTTGCGAGCATCAGAGTCTGGCGGGCGCGCGTCATGGCCACATAGTACAGTCGGCGCGGCTCGTCCCGGTCCTCGCCTCCTCCGTCGCGGTTCCACCCGCCATCCAGCACGGCCACGTGGTCGAACTCCAGCCCTTTCGCGCGGTGGCCGGTGAGCAGAAGTAGTGCGTGCTGGCGCCTGCGTATGTCGCGACCCCACTCCGCTAGCCATTCGATGA
>JAPOOH010000516.1 GCA_026713505.1 Chloroflexota bacterium
CCAAGGCTTGCAGGATCGGCAGGATAGCCGAGAGCTTGACATCCTCTTCGCGTTCCAGACGGCCGGAACGGAGGTTGACGATCGCGGTCTTCAGGATTGCTTCGAGGCTCATGCGCAGAATGCTTCAGTGTGCGGGGCGTGCGCGGGGCGTGCGGGGCGTTCACGGCCACCGGTGGGATGACGGGCAAGACCTTACCATTAAGCACGATCCGGGAGATGGCTGCGACCGGCACCGGAATGTTCTCGCGCTGCGCTGCGCCGCACCCCCGCGCAGGGGGCGACTGCCGGTTCGCGACCGCTGTCAATAGCAGCCAAGAATTGCGCATTTTTGGCAATCGAAAATCTCTCATACCGGCGGCGGGTGATCGGAACCGATAGCGAGTGCAATCATGAAGCCGGGGACGCAATAACCGCCCCGAAGGCTCACCTCGATCCATCGCTTGCGACGGAAGAAGCACCGTTCCTGCCGCGACCCACCGCGAACAGCGGCATCCCGGTCAGGAATTCGGGAAGGCGGGCGCCCCCGGGAGCGGAGGAATGGAACCCTCGGGGCGCCGGCGCCGCATCCCTGCCAGTACCAGCGGATTGCGCCGTTCAACATCACGCCGCGCTCGGCATTGTCATTCGCAGTCTCGCGGCGCGTCGCCTCGAGGCCCAGCGTGAGCGAGCGCAGGCGCTCCGACGAATACCGCAGGCCCAGGCGGCAGTCCCGCGCGTCCGCCGAGCCGAGCCCGAGGCCCGCATAGGGCATGCCGGTCAGGCGCTGCGACAGCGACAACAGCCCGTAGCCGAGTTCCGTGCCCAGGCGCACGCCCGACTGCTCGCCTTTGTCGGTCCCGTCGGTCCCGACCAGCGACACCAGCCCTGCGCCCTAAAGCCGCCCGGCCTGTCCCTGCGCGCCAGGATGGCCTCAGCGACAAGTCGCGGCCCGACGAATCCGGCGCCACACGCAGCGATCCGCTCGCGCCCCACTCGTCGTAGTCCCCGGACCCATGCGCCGCCAGACCGTAAACACGCAGGTCTCCAGATCCGCTCACCCCCGTTTACAAAGGCTCCAGCCCTTCCCAACCAAGAGCCGCTGCCGGATTTACAATCAAACGCTCACAATCGCCGTTCGGGACTTGCGCTCCTCCTACATCGCGTGAAATAATGGCGACGGCTATAGCACAAATCTTTCTTAGGGTTGGCTCTTGTGGATAAAACACACAGCGAGCAGGAAGATGAACGGAGTAGCTAGCTGGTGCAAAAACCAACTGGTATCGATGAACGACTGGAGCAGCTTAGACCTCCTGTCATCAAGTCAGAAGGCAGTACCGACTCAGAGCGTTATTTGGCTAAGATTGCCGATAGATCCTTTCTAAATCTTTGGTCCTATCCGAACCCTTATAGGGACCAGAAGAAGAGCGACAAGGGTAATGGTAAGGAACTTTGCGATCTACTTGTAGTCTGCGGCGCGCATATCATCATCTTCAGTGAAAAAATGATCGACTGGCCATGTGGAAGTATCGATATTGCTTGGCGTCGGTGGGCTAAGAGAGCGATCCGGGATTCAGCCAAACAGACTAAGGGTGCTGAACGTTGGATATCCAACTTTCCGGAACGGTTGTACCTTGATCAGGATTGCTCGGTTCCATTCCCGATCGATCTACCGCCTGAAAAAGACCGCCATGTTCACCGAGTGGTCATTGCAAACGGGAGTGCGAAGGCATGCCAAGCCCATGCTCCTAGCTCATCTGGCAGTCTGATTATCAGACCAAGCGTTCTAGGCGAAAGCCATTGGGCAGGCTTAGAGATCGATCTAAAGCCGTTCGTCATCGGCGACGTCGATCCTGACGGCTCATTTGTCCATGTATTCAACGAAGCATCGCTAGACATTGTAATGGCCGAGCTCGACACCATCACCGATTTTACGAACTACCTTGCAAAGAGGGCTTCGTTTATTCGATCCGGTCAACTCATTGAAGCAAACGGCGAGGAAAACCTCCTTGCGTATTACGCAGTTCGCATAAACGATGATGGCGATCATGATTTTGTTGTCGAAACGGGGAATGGACCTCTGTTCATTGATCGTCAGCGGTATAAGCGATACATCAGTGATCCTCGATATCGAGCAAAAAAGATCGCAGATGAAGTTTCATATTTGTGGGACCGTCTCATCGAATCCTTCACAACCCACATGCTTGATGGAACTTCAATCACGTTAGATGACCATGAGTTCAAGCTTCGCGAGAATGAATTGGGTGTACGCCACATGGCGTTGGTGCCAAGGTTCATTCGCAGAATCCATTCGGAGGCGATTGTCGGCGCACTTCAAAGAGGCCAGCATGTAGATCGATTTGTGCGAGTGATGATGAGTGCCGCTGGTACAAAGCAAAATGAGACTGCCTTCTTTATCTTCACGGTGAAATACGTCGATTGGAGGAAGATCAAGGCAGGCTATGAGAATTACCGAATTATGAGATCAAGAACTGCACAGATTTATGCTCGCGGGCTGCTAGAACGTTATTCGCATCTCAAGCGCGTGGTCGGAATCTCGCGAGAGCCCCCAGGCCAAAGCCATGGTGTCTCTGAAGACCTAGTTTATGCCGAGCAATGTGAATGGACGAAAGAGGACCGGAAGACAATCCGAAAGGACTGCCAACTTGCAGGGGTGCTCCAGGATATGAAGGAGCATCGCTATCAAGGCGAGGAGTTTCCGGAGGTCGAAACCGTTATCATTGAACGCCCCGTCCGGCCACAAGCCAGTTCGCATCTAAACCGGAAGCAGCGTCGAGCGCATAGAGCTAGAACCAGGAAACGAAAGCGATAGCGCCAAGGAATGAATGCCAAGCTCATTGTACATGATCGAGATGCCACGGAGTAGGTTCGACACTTTTTGCTTCAACACCAGGCGAGCCTGCCGATAGCATTCGAAGCCATGAAGGCCACAAGGCTCCGCTTTGCACGAAGCGGCATCGCGCTCTGGGCGGCCGGAGCCCGCTACGACAGGGTCGACAGGGGCAGGTCACTGGTTTGCGAGAATGACGGAAAGCGCCGCACGAAGTAGGAGTAGAAGCCTCACATGACGGTACGCGCGGATCTGATGGAACTGGATCGGGAATGCGCCGAGCTTTGCCGGCGCCATGATCATCTGTCGCCGGACGGAATCCCGAACTTTCGCCTTCTGTATTCGTCAGTAGAGACGTTCGAGACATCTGAAAGCGTGATGTTCCTCGGGACGAATCCAGGCGGGGATTGCCGACAAGCAAGTCAAGCTCAC
>JAPOOH010000433.1 GCA_026713505.1 Chloroflexota bacterium
ACGGCCTGCCGTCCGGATGGACCGTTCGGAGGTCGCGCACGTTCTCCGACGTAACGCCCACCTGGGCGTAGTCGCGGTACTTCTTGTCCGTGTACCGCTGCCACAGGTCCGGCGGCTCCATGATGTGCATGTCGCTGTCAATGATCCTGTACCCGCCCTTGGCCATCGCCGTCCTCCTATCTGGCAGGTTCGCCGTTCGGCAGTATCACCGCAACCATCGCCTCGAGCCGCTCGTGCGCCTCGAAACCCTCGTTCACTCCCTCGAGCTCATACCGGTGCGTGATGAGCTGTTCCACCGGTCTGTCCACGATTGTACGCATCGCCTGCAACGACCGGATGATATGCCTTGGGCCCGCCGAGAAGACACCCTGCACGCGGATGACCTTCCGCGTCAGCAGTGCCGGGTTGGCGGAGAGCAGGCCGTAGTCCGTCCACTGCCCTATCACGAGATAGCGCCCGCCGAACCGCACCATCTCCAGCCCCTCGCGGAACGCCGTCAACCCGCCGGACGCCTCGACGATGAGGTCGCCGCCGCGCCCGCCGGTGAGCTCCATGACGCGCTCCACGCGCGCTTCCGGCGTCGGGTATTCGTCGATGTCCACGGTCTCGCTCGCGCCGAGCGTCCGGGCCAGCTCGAGCCTGCTCTCCGGCGCGCCCACCACGATGACGCGCCCCGCCCCGCCGAGCAGGACCTGGTTGAGCACGCCCATGCCGATAGGGCCGGAGCCCTGCACGACCACGGTGTCCGCCAGGTTGACGCCCCCGATGCGGTCGATGCCGTTCAACGCCGTGTGATTGCCGATGACGCTCAACAACGCGCGCTCGTTCGAAACGTCGTCCGGGACGCGCAGCAGCCAGGGCGTGGCGCTCAGTTGGATGTACTGCCCGAAGCCGCCGCGCAGGTGCGGCGCCGTGTCGGAGCGAAGCATCCCGTACGACCGCGTATTCTGGCACGACTCGCCCATCGCGCAGCGGAAGCAGCGCCCGCACGGCGCGTCCCGGAAGATGACGCGGTCGCCCACGCGCAGCGGCTCCCCCAGAACGTCAGTCGTGATCTCCGGCGACAGCTCCGCGACGACGCCCACGTTCTCGTGGCCGAAGATCATGGGAGCGGGCGTGGCGTCGAGGTGCCACGCGTGCACGTCCGTGCCGCAGATGGCCGCCATCTGCATCTGCACCAGCGCTCCTCCCTGCTCCATCGGGAGCACGGGGAACTCCTGCACCTCCAGTGGCCTGTTCGCCCCAACGAAAACCGCAGCCTTGCACGTGGCCATGTGCGTCACCCCTCTGTCAGTTCCAGCCGTTCCGTCCATTCGAGCCAATCCCGGACCGCCGCTTCAGGAGGATACTGCGGCTCGTAGCCCAGCTCGCGTCGGGCGCGGCCGATGTCCAGCGCATAGTAGCTCCGCGGGCCCATCCCGCGCGGGTCCATCCCCGGCCCGATCTCGATCTGCGCGCTCGGGATAACGGTGCGGATGGCGTCCGCGAAGTCGTTGAGCGTGTACGTGCGGCCACTGCCGATATGAAAGACGTGGCCCTCGAAGCGGTCCACCGTGCACGCCTTGACGAGGCTCTGCGCCACGTCCCGCGCGTAGGTCAGGTCCAGCCGCTGCTCGCCGCCCCGTGGGATGGTGATGGGGCGGCCCGCGATGGCGCTCCGTATCAAGCGGCCCCAGATTACGTCGTGGCTGCCGTGCCGCTCCACGCCCTTGCCGAGGCCGTAGATACCGGCGAAGCGCATGGCAGCGAAATCGATCCCGAAGAGCCTGTGGTACTGGATGCCCATCAGTTCCGACGCCGTCTTCGCCGCGCCGTAGACACTTCTGGTGGGATACGCCGGGAACGTCTCGTCCACCGGCACCATATGCGGCTCCACGTGCTCATCGGTCATCGGCGACAATGCGCCGATCGAACTCGTGAACGCGACGCGGTCGATGCCGTTCCGGCGGGCCGCCTCGAGCACGTAGACCGTCGCAAGTGCGTTCACCGAGAAGCCGAGCACCGGGTCGGCGTCTGCGGTGTCCGGGTAAACCGCGGCGAGGTGGCAGATGCGCTCGATACGGTGCTCCCTGCACACCCCGTCCAGCTGCTCCAGCGACGTGATGTCGCCCTCGACGAACGCGAACTCGCTGCTCACGTCTCGGAGCAGCGTGAAGTCGGGCCGGTTGTCGAACACGACGGGCTCGTGGCCCATCGTGAGCAGGTCGCGGGTGACCCAGCACCCGTTCACCCCCAACCCGCCTGTCACGAGGATGCGCAAACCCGCCTCCCACTAAGGAATGCTGACCGAGCCACGACCCTTCCCCTCTGCCGTACCCCAGCGTCGCCCCACTCGACGGAATATAGCTCTTCTACGGTCCTCCGGCATCCTGTCGCCTTCTTGATCAGGCCCTCTCCTCCTCACCCACGCGCGACCCCGCGCGCAGGTCCTGCAGGCGGCGCACCTGGCCGCTGCGAGAGAGATAGCCCAGCGTGTACGCCAGCACGGCGATGCCGCCCACGATCGCCGCGACAGGCGCGGACACCAGCGCTGCGATTCCAGCGAACTGCAGCTCGCCCACCGGGCGCCTCGCTATACTACCCTTGCCACACCTCTCCATGGAGCATGCATGCGCCTCGTATTCGTCCTGATGATCGTCCTGTTGAGCGCATTCGCCGCATGCGCTTCCCCCACCCCGACGCCCTCGCCCGCCCCTACGCCTACAGCATCCCCGACTCCCACTTCCGCCCCTACACCTACGCCGGCGCCCACCTCCACGCCTACTCCCACCGCTGCGCCCACCGCAACCTCCACGGCTACGCCTGCACCAACATCAACTCCCGCCCCGACATCCACGCCAGCGCCCACTGTCGAGGACGACCTCGCCACGCTCCTGTCACTACGGGACGCGCTCGCAGGAACGGCGGAGTTGAACTGGGATGAGGCTACGCCACTGGGGCGGTGGGAAGGGGTCCTCACAGGTGGTAGACCCCTGCGCGTAATGGAGTTGACCCTGCAGAACAAAGGGCTCACCGGCGTGCTCCCGCCGCAACTCGGAGATCTTGCACGCCTGGAGATATTGAACCTGGAAGGCAATCAGCTCACCGGGCCGATCCCGCCGGAGTTGGCCGAACTTACGAGCCTTCTCCATCTCATGCTGAGTGGCAACCGGCTCTCCGGCCGCATACCCGCAGAATTGGGCCACATGGCCGATCTGGAGGTCCTCAGACTATCGCGCAATGACCTGAGCGGACCGCTCCCGTCTGAACTTGGGAGTCTGCCAAACCTGGAGTTATTCGCTGCGAATACCAATAGCCTCAGCGGGCCCATCCCCCCTGAGATCGGCAACCTGACGAACCTCCGCGCGTTGTATCTCAACGAGAACCAACTCACGGGGCCGATACCACCTGAACTCGGCAACCTCGAGAACCTCTCGGGGATCGAGTTGAACAGCAACAACCTTAACGGGGCTATCCCTCCTGAACTGGGAGGCATGACCCACCTCGCCTCATTCACTGCACGCTTCAACCAGCTTTCCGGGCCCATCCCCCCTGAACTCGGCAACCTTGAGAACCTGAGTGTTCTGGAGGTCGATTCGAACCAACTCACTGGGAATATCCCCGTCGAGCTCACTATCCTCCAGAACCTGGGTTCCCTGTTCCTGGGGAGCAACCAACTCACCGGCCCGATACCACCCGGGATAGGCAATATGACGAGCCTGCGTCGGTTGGAGATGGGAAACAACCAGCTCAGCGGAGCAGTCCCGGCTGAGATGGGAAGACTGACCAACCTACGCTACCTCCACCTGTCCCACAACCGGTTCACCGGTGAGATACCACGAGAACTCGGAGACATAGCAGGCCTGCGCGGCGTGAACCTCTCGCACAACGAATTGGCAGGAGAGATTCCACCCGAACTGGGACACCTGACGAACATGAGGTGGCTGACACTGGCGGGTAACAGCCTTGGCGGCAGTATCCCCGTTACCCTGGGAAACCTCGAGATGCTCGTCATGCTGGTGTTGTCCGACAACGAGCTCACCGGGCCGGTCCCGCCCGAACTTGGACGCCTCACAAACTTGACGGAACTGAGGCTGGGCGGCAACCAACTCTCCGGCATCGTCCCCGCTCAACTGGAAGAACTGACCCAACTGGCGACTCTGCAACTCGGCCCGAACAGATTCTCCCCCGGTTCATGCCTGCCGGCCTCGTTCCGCAACATTCCTACACTGGACCTCGGCGGACGGGACATTCCCTTCTGCAAGTGAGCGTCGGCCCTCACCTACCTCTCCTCCTCCCGCTGGATCGACCCCGCGCGCAGGTCCTGCAGGCGCCGCACCTGGCCGCTGCGAGAGAGATAGCCCAGCGTGTACGCCAGCACGGCGATGCCGCCCACGATCGCCGCGACAGGCGCGGACACCAGCGCTGCGATTCCAGCAAACTGCAGCTCTCCCACCGGGCGGACGCTCGTGTGCACCATGCTCCATATCCCCATAACGCGCCCGCGGAACTCGTTCGCCACCAGCATCTGCAGGTTCGTCTGCACCGCGACGTTCACCATCGAAGCTCCCGCGCCGTACGCGAACAACAGCCCCAGCGACACCCAGTACCACTCCGACAACGCGAATGCTATCGCGAATACGCCCATCGTCACCGCTCCGGCTGTGAACAACGCGCGCTGCTGGCTCGGGGCGGTCAAGCTCGACGCGATGAACACGCCGGCTACGCTCCCGATGCCCGTCGCGCCCCACATATAGCCGAGTCCGTCCGGCCCGACGCCCAGCACGTCCTTCGCGAATATCGGGTAGAGGACGGACAGCGCAACGCCGAACGCCATGTTCCAGTACGCCGTGCCAATGAGGAACACGAATATCCGCTCCCTGCGGATGTACCCCAGCGCGGCCGCCATGTCCGCAAGCACGCTCCGCCCTCGGGCGCGCACCACCGCGGGCAGATGCACCCGCCACAGCAGCGCCGCGTAGACCGCCACCGCCGCGGCCGTCACCGCGAACACGACCCCGCCCGCGACGCTCGCCGAGCCCGACGTGTCGAACACGAACTCGCTGACCAGCCCGCCTACCACCGGTGAGCCCACCCGTGTCGCCGGGTGGATCATCGCGTTCAGCCCCACCGCGCTCGGCATCGACTCCCGGTTCACCAGGTGCGGGAACATCGCCTGCCGCGCGGGGCCCTCGAACGACCCTATTGCCGACAGGACGAATCCGCCCGCGATGACGTGCCACGCCGTCAGCATGCCCGCGATGCCGAGGCCCGACAAGGTCCCCAGTACCACGATGAACAACACCTGCACCGTGATGAGCAGCTTCCGCTGGTCGAACTTGTCCGCGAGGGCCCCGCCGAAGAGCGTGAGCGCCGTGGCTGGGATGAACTGCGCGATGCCGTTCACGCCCAGCAGCACCGCCGAACCGGAGAGCTGGTAGATCAACCACCCCTCGATCATCCACTGCATCTGCTGCCCGGACACCGCGATGACGAATCCCACCCAGTAGAGGCGGAAATCGCGGTGCCGCAAGGCGCTGAACCGACCAGCCATGCGGAGAGTCTACCCTGTCGTTACCGGAGGAGCCTTCTCCCCTCTCTCGATGGCAGGGAGGGCCACCGCTCCTGGCCATCCCGTCCACCCCTGTCGAACCCCCCCTCCGTGGAGTAACATCCCCCCATGCAGACCCCCTACGGCATCGTCGACGGCGACGGACACGTCACCGAGTCCGAGGACCAGATACGCCCCTACATGGACGAGCCCTACCGCTCGCGGGGCGGCCAGATACGCGCAGGCCACAACTACTGGGACATCAACCTGGGCGGCCGCCTCGGCTCGGTGGCGAAGGACGCGCAGACCTGGCTCGACGCCATGGACGAGGGCGGCATGGAGACCGCCATCCTCTACCCCACGTCCAGCAGCTTCACCGCCGCGCTCATCTGGGAGCCGGACGTCGCGGTCCCCGTCTGCCGCGCCTACAACGACTTCCTCTACGAGGAGTTCACGAGCGTCAGTCCGCGCCTGAAGAGCGTCGCGCTCCTCCCG
>JAPOOH010000632.1 GCA_026713505.1 Chloroflexota bacterium
GGAAACGTACAATCCGGAAGCGTTTGTCTCCCGCGTCAGCTGGTAGTTCGTGGCGGTGTTGAGCACCTCCACGTTCGCACCCGGAATGACCGCTCCCGAGCCGTCGGAAACAGTGCCGCTCAGCACCCCCGTGTCGACTTGTGCGCTCAGCGTTGCGCCGCAAGCAAACAACGCAGCTAGGACGACGTACTGTCTTGCTGTCTTGTTTTGCATTTCGCTCCCTCCTGCAGGAATCCCAAGCCAATTCGTCCACCAGCGAGGTCTGAGTTGGTGCAACCAAGACTTCCGTACAGTGATCGTGTTGAGCGGATCCCCTTTCGCCGCTTCGGCGCTCGGCCCGTTCGGCTAGCGGCATTGTCGACCCGTTGGGCCTTCTGGTCAATCAGAATTCACGCGGCTTTTGCAAGTTTTCGACTGGCGTGCCAAGATCTAGCCCCCAAATCACATACCCGGCGTTGATGCCGGGGAATTTCTTCGTGGTTCGCGGAAATCAAGAAGCCACCCACGAAGAGCGTCTCGATCGCAGCCCATAGTCCAATGACATCGCCGTATCCGCAAGTGGCGAGCCCACACCGTCCATCGCGCGGTACCACGCAGCCCCGCATAGGCTCGCAGGCCGACGTGGCACCAGGGACAAGGTCAGCGCGTACGAAGCAGTGGCTCTCGTGGTCGTCGTCCCAGGAAAGCGCGTGTGGCGGAAATCATACCTGCGACATTCCCGAATTCGGAGTCAGAACTTGGGATCGAGGCGCCCTTCCAAACCCTCCATGGACGCTACGACGAGCGCTTCGCTCATCCTGTACCCGGGCTGAGCCGGGTTGCCAAGCGCCTGATCTGGTCTTCGATTCAGGGGCGCTCGGACCGGGAGGCCGGAGGGAGCTCGGCTACGGGGAGCGGTTAGCCACGTGACTGGCGGCACAATATTCAACTCGCTCCGATCCTTCCGGCCTGCTTGAGCCGAGATCGGACCCTCGCCCGCATCCAACGTGAGCGCCGCAACCGGAAGTTCGGCCAGACTTCAAGTTAGACTTGCGGATGGAACTGCAACCGGCGCTCGGAGCGTCTCAACTGCTAATGTTGAACGCCCTCGACAGCACAGTTCCGGACCGCTGATGTGCAGCATGTATCGGATTTGGCTAGCGATCATCGCTTGCTCGGCCACCCCCGCATTCGGCCAAATTCTGGCTGGAACCGTGGGCACACCGTCCGCAGGAAGTGCGCCGTTCGTCCGCCACGCCGTCGAAATCCGGTCTCACGAACAACGCACGAACGGCCCTGTGAGGGTTGCGACCGGGGATGTCGAATTGCGCTTCAAAAGCATCGTCCTGACGGCTGACGAGGTGGAGTACAACGAGGCGACCGGCGACCTCAAGGCAGGAGGCAACGTCCACTACCGCACCTTGGACGGAGACCAAGACCTGCGGGCCGAAAGGCTTGCCTATAACCTGCAGACCGAGCTGGGCACATTCTATGAGGCCCGTGGTCGGGCTGCGGCCGCCAGCCAAGGCGGCCCTCGGCTGCTCACGACCGACAACCCGTTCCAGTTCGAGGCGCGGCTGGGGGTCAAGGCGGGGGAGGCCTCCACAGTTTCCGGCGGCCCGCTCGCCAACTGCCA
>JAPOOH010000434.1 GCA_026713505.1 Chloroflexota bacterium
ACTGAGGAGCGCGACGGCCTGCTGCGTCGGGAGCGCGCCGCCGGCGCCGTGCCGCGCGTCGTCTACACCAACACCTCGGCGGAGTACTGGCGCGGCGACGGCTCGCTCACACACATCGATCCCACGGGGCGGCACGACCTCGACGAGGCGCCGGAGTCGCGCACGTACCTCTTCGCGGGCACGCAACACACGATGACAGACTCGCTCCCCGCGCCGGGCGACCCCAACGTGGACGGCACGGAGCGCCGGTTTCCCGGCAACGCGCTTGACTATCGCCCCCTGCTGCGCGCCGCGCTCGCCAACCTGAGCGCGTGGGCCCGTGGCGACGCCCAGCCTCCGCCGTCCCGCCATCCCCGGCTCGACAGCGGCGACGCCGTAACGCGCGCCGAGGCACTCGCGAGCCTCCGCGTGGTGGACGACGACGCGAAGCCCGACCCGGAGCGGCTGTGGCGGCTGCGAGAGACCGACATGGGGACGCGCGCCAGCGAAGGCGTCGGCGCCTACCCTGTCGCCGAGGGACGCGCCTACCCCAGCTTCGTCTCCGCGCTCGACGCCGACGGAAACGAGGTCGCGGGCATCCGGCTGCCGGACATTGAGGCGCCGGTGGGGACGCACTCCGGCTGGAACCCGCGCCACCCGGACTCGGGTTCGCCGGAGCAGATCATCCCGATGGCGGGGTTCTCCCTGTTATTCAGTCCAGACGAAGTGCGCCGTCGCTACGCGGACAGGGCGGCGTACGAGGCGCAGGCCCGCGCTGCGGCGGAGCGGCTCGCCGCCAACCGATACCTGCTCGTTGAGGACGTTGAGGTCGTCGTCGCAGGCGCCCTCTCGCGCTACGACAACGCGCTGGCAGGGGATTCGGGGGCGGAGTAGAGGCCGCGAAGGGTGAGAAGATTTCTGGTGCCCCCAGCGGGATTCGAACCCGCGGTCTCCACCTTGAAAGGGTGGCGTCCTAGGCCGCTAGACTATAGGGGCACGCGTGTGTACGCAGGCTTGCCTAAGGATAGGCCCTTCTACGGGTAGATGGCCAGTTGCTCCAGGCCCGTCGCCTCCGGCAGTCCGAACATGAGGTTCATGTTCTGTACCGCCTGTCCCGCCGCTCCCTTCACGAGGTTGTCCAACGCGGAGAAGACGACGAGCTTTCTCGTGTGCCTGTCCACCGTAGGATAGACCAGGCAGTCGTTGTTGCCCCAGGTCTGCTTCGTCTGGGGCGGCTTGTCCGTCACCTTCACGAACGGCTCATCGCGGTAGTACTCGCGGTAGAGCTCCGTCACCGATGCCGACGCCTCCTCTGCCGAGGCGAACGCGCCATCGACGAAGTCGGCATAGATCGTGTCGAGGATGCCGCGCGTCATGGGGATGAGGTGGGGCTGGAAGAGCACGCGGGGAGCGTAACCGTCCTTGATCCGGCGCAACTCCTGCGTAATCTCCGGCAAGTGCCTGTGCCCTCCCACCGAGTAGGCGAAAACGTTCTCGTTCACCTCAGAGAAGTGCGTCGTCATGCTCAGACCGCGTCCCGCACCGGAGACGCCGGACTTGCAGTCGACCACGACCTGATCGCTGATGAGGCCCTTTTCGACCACCGGCGCGAGCGCGAGCAGCGCTGCGGTGGGGTAGCAGCCGGGATTCGCGACCAACTGCGCCGAGGAGATGCCATCCCGGTCCAGCTCAGTGAGGCCGTAGACAGACGTCTCGAGCAGGTCCGGCGCAGGGTGCTCCGCGCCGTACCAGAGCGCGTACTCTGCGGGGTCGTGCAGGCGGAAGTCGGCGGAGATGTCGACGACCCTCACGCCATCCCGCGCGAACGGGACGCACGCCTCGGCTGAGGCCACCTGCGGCAGCGCCGAGAACACGATGTCCACGCTGCGCGTGATCTCCGGCTCGATGGTGATGTCCATGCGCGAGAGGTGCGGCAGCGCGTTGCCCAGCTCTTCGCCAGCCTGGCTGCGCCCCGTGACGCTGACAACCTCCGCTTCCGGATGGCGGTACAGGATGCGCGCGAGCTCAATGCCCGCGTACCATGTCACGTTGATGATGCCTATCTTCATACACCCTCATCCTGCGTCGTTCCCGTACAGGCCCGCGCTTTAGCGCGCAACCTCGCAGCCCTTGTATCGTCATTTCCGCCCTTCGCCCGTCATTCCCGCGCAGGCGGGAATCCAGGGCGATCGGTCGCGCCTCTCATTATAGAGGAGAGAGCTATGCCCCCAGCGGCACGAGCTTCTGATGGAACGGCTGGACGATGGCCTCGGCCTGCAGCCGCATCTGCTCCAGCATCTCGTCCGCGCCGCACGCGGGGTTGAATACGAACTTCGTCGCTCCTGCGTCGATGTACTCGCGCAGCCGCGCCATGATCTGGTCCGGCGTTCCAAGCAGGTTCAGCTGCTCCGGCGGCACGTCGGAGCGGCGCCGCAGCAGGTAGCGTTCCTTGATGTGGTCCGGCACCGTGCCGCTCTCAACCAAATAGCTGTTGATCTGCAGGCCGAAGTGGTCATGCTCTATCTCTCGGTCCGCTTCCGCAGCGTACTCCTGGATGCGCGCGATGCCCGCCGCGACCTCCTCCGGGGTTACCTGCGTCGGCAGCCAGCCGTCGCCCAGTCTGCCGGTGCGGCGCAGCCCGGCCTCGGCCCTGCTGCCCATCCATATCGGCACATTCTCCTGCTTCGGGCGCACGCCTATCGTTGCGTCCGTCAGCTTGATGAACTCGCTCTCGTAGGTAACGCGCTCCTCCGTCCACAGGCGCCTCATGAGCACGATCGCCTCGTCGAGCCGCCTGCCACGGTCACGCTTGCGGACGCCCATCGCCTCGTACTCCGCGGGTGACTCCTGGCCGACGCCGACGCCCAGGACGAGGCGGCCGTTGGAGAGCAGATCTATGGTTGCGAGCTCGCGCGCCGCGGTCACCGGACTGCGCATCGACATCAGCAGCACACCGGTGCCGAACTTCAGCTTCTCGCTGCGGCCGGTGACGATGGCCATGCCCGCGATAGGGTCCATGCGCCACGCCGGGCCTACGATGCGGTCAGAGAACCAGATCGAGTCCCAGTCCAGCTCCTCGGCGGCGTCGACGTAGCGCAGGAACGTCTCCCGCCCCTCGCGCGCCATCACCGAGGCCCCGGAAAGTCCGATCTTCACCGACATGCCATCCTCCGCCTGTTCATCGCATCGCCCGGATTCTACCAGCAGCGCACTGGCACGGGCGTGACCGTGTGCCACCTACGTTAAACGAAGCGCCCCGGCTCCATCAGGAGCCGAGGCACCCGTCCCATTCCCCGCTACCGCACCGCCTGAGCGGAGCGTTGCACGGGGAGCACCCTGCCGCGTCTCCCGCAAGGACCCACCACTGAGGTCCCACGGGACACCGCGGGGCGACCGACATCGACCGGTCGGTCCCTAGCGGTGAGCAGCGGGTGACGCAGCAGTGCTAGGTAATGATGTATGCACTACGGATCACCCCCTTTCTACGGCCTATCGCCGCACGCGCCATATTAGAGGGCGAATCCCCGCTTGCCAAGCCCATCGTATGCGGTTTTCCAGCGATATGGCGCCACAGGCATGCTCACCCGTCACCTTTCGTCCATTCCATGACCTCCGCATACGGTCCTCGTAGCGCCCGTGCCAGCATCCCGCGCCTGGGGCCGCACGCCCTGCAGTACAGCCCGCGCAGCACGCGGAAGCGCACGATGCGCAGGCCGCAGCCAGGGCACTCCAGCCCGGAGCAGCGACGTCCGTCCAACTTGCGCTCCGGTGCGAGCGACGGGCCGCTGTGAGCAGTCGCGCGCGGGTCCGCTCCCAGTTTCACTGCCCACGCCTGCCACCGGGGGCCGTGCGGACGCCGTCCCCTGCCCACCGCGATGTGGGCCAGCTCGTGTCGCAGGGTTGCCTGCGCCTGCTCGTGATCGAGCCACGCGGAGAGCCGGATGAGCCGGCGGTCTTGGTACGCCTTCCCAAGCACACGCCGCAGGCGCCGCGACCACTCCAGCATCGGTACAGGCGATATGCCGTGCTCCTCGCACAACCCCGAGAGCAGACGCTCTACCGACGCGCGCTCCAGCGGCGAGATGGGACGCGGGTCGCTCACAGCGGCTTGTGGCTGAGGGTTGCGGTGGGGACCCTCGGGTCGTCCTCGCGGAGGTGGCGCGGGCGTTCAGGGCATCGTTCGCTCAGCGGGCAGGCGTGGCAGAGCGGCCGCTGCGCCTTGCAGACGCGGCGTCCGTGCGTGATGAGGTATACGTGCAGGTTCAGTACGCGCTCCGGCGCGATGGCCTGCTCCAGCACGTCGTGCGCCTCGTCCGCCGTCACCTTCGGCCCGATGAGCGCGAGCCGCTTCGAGACGCGGTAGATGTGCGTGTCCACCGCCATCGCGGGCTGTCCCATCGAGAACGACAGCACGACGCCTGCCGTCTTTGGGCCCACGCCCGGCATCGCGCGCAGCCACGCCTTCGCCTCCTCAAGCGGCATGCGCTCCAGGAACGAGATGTCGAACCCGCCGGTGCGTTCGCGGACGGAGCCGAGCACCTGCTGGATGCGCGGCGCCTTCTGGTTGGCGAGACCTCCGCTGCGGATCGTGTCCGCCAGGTCGGTCTCCGGCGCGTTCAGCACGTCCTCCCACGTCTCGTAGCGGTCCGAGAGCGCGGCAAACGCGCGCTCCGCGTTCAGGTCGGACGTGTGCTGCGAAAGGATCGTCCACACGAGCTCAGACATGCCGTCGAGCCGCTGGCGGCGGCTCGGGACGCCGTAGTAGTCCTCCAGCAGGTCGTAGGCCTCGTCCGGCGTATACGGGTTCACGCCGCGCACGCTGCGCGGACGAAGCACCTTGCGGCGCGTCCTGCGCGGCGCGCTCGTCATTCGATGCCCGCAAGGTGCGCCGAGTCGTTGTGGCAGACGGCGCGCACGATGTCGTCCTCTACCTCCAGCACCGTCAACGACGCGTAAGACGTCTTGATCCACTCCTCGCGATGCGAAGAGTCCGGCAGGCCGTGCGCTATGGAGACTGCCATCCGTACAGGGGAATCATGCGTCGCAGCGAAGACGGTGCCCTCCGGGTGCGCTGCCTCCATGTCGCGGATGAAGCGTTCGATGCGCCCCCGAAGCGCCGCGAGGTTCTCGCCGCCGTCGAACGTTACGGTTTCGGGCTCGGTGCGCCATCGGTGGAAGAGGTCAGGGGCTTCCCGCATCACGTCGGCGACGAGCGCGCCCGCGTAGCGTCCGTAGTCGAGGTCGCGCAACAGGCGACGGCGCCGGACGCGCAGCCCGAGCGCGTCGGCGAGGGGCTGGGCCGTCTGGCGGGCGCGCCACGCGGGCGATGCGTAGATGGCGGTGATGGGTTCGGAGGCGAGGCGCCGCGCCAGGGCGGTGACCTGTGCCCTGCCGGTCTCGTCCAGCCCGCCGCCTCCCTGTACGCGTCCCTGCACGTTCCATGAGGTGCGGCCGTGACGCGCGAGGATCAGGCGAAGCATAGGCCCCACCTCACTGGATGTACTCGCGGACGGTTTCGCCGTAGCGCTCGTCGAAGGCGTTGCGAAGGTGGTCGAAGAGGGCGCGGTACTCAGCGGAGGCGAGGTCATCCGTGGTCATGATGGCGGCGTCCTCGTGGTTGTCGGCGTAGTAGCGGCGGCGGATGCCCACCTCCCGGAAACCGTACTTGGTGTACAGCGCCTTCGCCGGTTCGTTGGAGACGCGGACCTCCAGCGTCACGACCTGCGCGCCGCGCGCCATCCCCATTTCGACAGCGCCGATCAGCAGCAGTTCACCGAGTCCACGCCGCCGGTAGTCCTCGCGCACCGCGATCGAGACGATGTGCGCCTCGCCGGCCATGTGCCATACGCCCAGAAAGCCGGTGAGCACTCGCCGCTGCTCCGGCGGCTCTGGTTTGTTCCGGCGGAAGAGGCGGCGGAGGGCGCCCGGCTTGTGCCGCAAGGTGCGGTACTCCCCGTCCCTCACGCAGACGAGGTACTCCGCGGTACGGTTCCGCATCTCACGGCGGTAGTTGGTGGGGGGCCAGAGCGTCGGGAACGCCTCACGCTCCATCTCGGCGACCTGATCGAGGTCGTCCCAGTCCATGGGGCGCAATGAATAGGGGAGCACTGCTTCTCGGTGCACGTCGTCAACTGCCAAAGTGGAGCGCATCCGATTGTAGCACCGGCAGCGGGGATGGGGCAGGTGTGCAGACTAGGCTGGCGCGAGGCCGGGGACCTCGTCGTCGAACTCGTTGGTCGGAGCGTAGTCCCGCTTGGCGCCAGACGCCGCGAGGCGCGCGTG
>JAPOOH010000435.1 GCA_026713505.1 Chloroflexota bacterium
ACCGCCTTCACCGGGTTGTCGTCCAGCTCCCCAACGGCAGCGACCGGGTGCCAGTAGCGGCGCATCAGCCGCCCCATCGGCGTGCCAGGCCCCACCTTGTGCAGGAGGTCGTTCTGGTCAGGCGTCAGCATGGCTACGGCGCCAGCGCGCCCCCGTACTCCGCCCACAGCGCGTGGTACTCCGCCTCCACGGCCTTGGGCTGGTCCACCTGGAATGGGAAGACCGGCGGGTACGTCGTCGGCGCGAACTGCCCGATCTCCGTGCGGATGCGCGGCAGCGGCATCCTGTCGTTGCGCGACGCATCGCGCAGCACACCCTTCGGGTCGCCCCCGTCCTCGATCACCGCCAGGTCATCCATGAACTGCTTGCGTAGCATGATTACGCCGCGGTCGCTCTCACCGAGGTGTTCGTTCCACCGGTCCGACACGTTGCCCTGCCCCACCCACGCGATGAAGTCCTGGTTCATGATGTGGCTCGATATCCAGCGGCCCGTCTCCTTGTCCACGATCGGCGAGTGCCAGTGCGGGATACGCTCCTGCTCGAACGGCTGCTCACCCGGGATCGGGTCGATGAACCACCCCACGCTGAGCGTGTGCTCGTCGTCCACCGGCACACGCCACTCGAAGTGGCCCGCCGCGTACAGCGCGTTGGGCCACAGGCACACGCGCCCCACCTTCCACAGCTCGTTCTCCTCGTCCGTGTCGGTGCGGATGCGCAGGTACCGGATGCCGAACTCGAACTCCTCGAACGCGATGCGCGTGTGCGTCGGCGCGTACTCCATACTCCCCTCCCGGCGCAGCGACTGGTTCGAATGCAGCCATTCGAAGTGCACCGGGTCTATCGAGTTCTCCTGACACTGCAGCCAGTTGCACGGGATCTCGGAGAACACCACCTGTTTGTAGCCCCGGTCGTGGTATCGGTCCCAGTCCCACAGCTCGGGAACAGGCTCCTCGCCGAGGTACGCCCAGAGCAAACCCGCCTTCGCGCGTACGTGGTACGCGGGCGCGCGCACCTTCTCCTTGAAGTTCGCCTCAGGGTGCGCGACCTGCTCGAACGGCTGACCGATGCAACTTCCCGTGGTGTCGAACAGCCACCCGTGATAGCTGCACCGCAGCCCGCCGCCCGCCTCCACCCAGCCGTAGGAAAGGTCGGCGCGGCGGTGCGGGCAGTGGCGCTCCAGCAGCCCATACTCGCCGGAGACGTCCTTGAACAGCACCAGGTCCTCGCCCATCAGCCGGACCGCCTTCACCGGGTTGTCGTCCAGCTCTCCCACCGCCGCGACGGGGTGCCAGTAGCGGCGCATCAGCCGCCCCATCGGCGTGCCGGGCCCCACCCTGTGGAGCAGGTCGTTCTGCTCAGGCGTCAGCATGATAGATGGCTCCTCCCAGGCACACGCTCGTGACCGACAGAACGGTAAGCGGCTCCCCGCGGAGTGTCAACGCAGTTCCGTCGTTCCTGTGGGGACAGGGACCTCGCAGCCCGGCGGGTCTCGTGGGGCGGGGGCCTGTCATGCTGAGCGTAGCCCGCGCTTCAGCGCGCAGTATCCTCTCGGAGAAAAACCCACCAGGAACCGCGTCCTCCTCAGAACCTCCCGAAGAACTCCCAGATGGCCTCCTCAGCCGCGAAACCCGCCCTGCCGTCAGCCGTCGGCCACTCGTGCCCGAAGTTGTCGACCCGGTAGTACCACACCTCGTTGCCACCCGCGCAGTCGACGTGCCGGCGCCGGACCGTGTTTGCATTGAGTGTTTCGGTCTCCGTGGTCGAGCACTCGTTCCTCTCGCTCCAGTACGCGACGACCTCGTCGTGGGCGGGAGCGCCCGGCCCGTCGCCCGGGTCGACGATGCCGTCGATGGGCACGACCGTATCGTCGACCCCCGAGATCTGGAGGAGCGGGAACGCGGTGAGAGCGCTGTCGCGGTCTTCCCACGCGCTGCCCCACGCCGCTCCGACGACCGATGCCGCTCCCCGGAATACACCGGGCGCCTCCATCGCCAGCAGATAGCTCATCATGCCGCCGTTCGAGAACCCAGCCGTGAAGGTGCGCTCCGGGTCCAGTCCGTGCTCGCTCTGCAGGCTGCGCGCCAGCGCGCTCAGGAAGCCGACGTCGTCGGTGACGCCGGGGAACGTGTGCGCGTTCCAGTACGGCGTCCCTTCATAGTTGCCGCTGCCCTGCGGATAGACCACGGCGAACCCGTTGGCGTCTGCGACGCGGTCCAGGCCGACCCATGCCCTTGCCTCGCCCGCGTTGCCCCCGTGACCGTGCAGGAAGAACACGAGCGGAGGGTTCGATGGCAGGTCGGGAGGCGCGTAGTAGGCGTAGCGTCGGCTAGCGCCGTCGTGTTCGAACGCCAGGAACGTGCTCGTATCAGGGGCGGGGTTCCCCGCCTTGACGGCGGTCTTCCCCTCTTCACCGTATTCGCTGCGGGGCGTGGCGTGCGCGGCCCCCTC
>JAPOOH010000467.1 GCA_026713505.1 Chloroflexota bacterium
CGTCTATGTTCAGAGTGGTCTTCATAAGGGAACCCATATCAATGGTCAGTGCGGCCGGTCAACGCGTATGCACGCCTATGCCGTATCTTGGGGATTGTTGTACAATTCGACGGGTCGCGAACGAGGAGATCACGCAGTTTGACGTTTGACGCCGCCATTGTTGAAGAAGCCCTGAGCCTGACAGTCATCGGGGTTAGCACGGCCTTTGCGCTGCTGCTGGTGCTGTCTTTTGGCGTATGGGTGGTTGGGAGGTTCTTCGGGCCGAAGGAACCCTCAACCGAGGCGGCGGACGCGTCCTCGACGGAGAGGCGCGACAAGGCCCTCGCAGCGGCGATCGCGGTCAGCGCGCTCCGAGAAATACGCGACAACTCGGCGACGCTTCCCACACCATCCACCGGCGAATAGCCCTCTTCCACCTAACCGTCATTGGCTGAATTCATCGACTTCCTCGAATCGACCGGCTTTGCCAATATCACGTGGCAGCAGGGCCTCATGATCTTGGTCGGACTGGGCTTCATCTTCCTTGCGGTCGCGAGGAATATGGAGCCGTACGAACTCCTCCCCATCGGGCTGGGCATCGTCGCCGTAAACATGCCGCTGACCGGCCTGACGACTCTCCCCACGGAAGCCACCGGAGTGCAGGAGGCGGGCCTGTTTGGCATTACGTTCCACTACGGCCTTGCCTTTTGGAACATTCTGCCTCCCCTGATGTTCCTTGGACTGGGAGCGAGTACGGACTTCGGGCCGATGATCGCCAACCCCAAGACGCTGCTGTTGGGCGCGGCTGCGCAGATCGGCATCTTCGCTGCTTTCTGGGGTGCGTTGGCAACAGGGCTGTTCGAGATTCCCGAGGCGGCATCCATCGGCATCATCGGCGGCGCGGATGGACCGACGACCATCTTCATTACGGCCAAGCTCGCGCCCGAGCTGCTCGGCATCACCGCCGTCATCGCCTACTCCTACGTCGCCACCGTCGCGTTCGTGCAGCCGCCGATCATGAAGCTGTTCACGACCAAGGCGGAGCGGGAAATCGAGATGAAGCCCCTGCGCGACGTGACACGCCGTGAGAAGCTCATCATCCCGACGTTCGTCATGATCGTCGTGATCTTAGTGGTGCCCCGATCTGCGCCGCTGATCTCGATGTTCATGATCGGCAACCTGCTGAAGGAGAGCGGGGTCGTTCCACGGCTCGTGCAGGCGTCGACGGACGTGATTCTGTACGTCGCTACAATCTTCCTGATGCTGACCATCGGCGCGCAGCTCGTGGCCGAGAGGGTCTTCGATCTCGAAACGCTGGCCATCCTGGGACTCGGACTCGTCGCCTTCTGTGCCGGCACGGCGAGTGGCGTGATCTTCGCCAAGATCATGAACCTGTTCCTCAAGGAGAAGATCAACCCGCTCATCGGCTCGGCGGGAGTCTCTGCCGTTCCAATGGCGGCGAGGACGTCACATCACCTCGGCCAGGAAGCCAACCCAAAGAACTTCCTGCTCTACCACGCCATGGGGCCGAACGCCGCGGGCGTCATAGGC
>JAPOOH010000436.1 GCA_026713505.1 Chloroflexota bacterium
AGAGTCCTATCCACAGTCTGCCAAATCGAGAGAGGTGTTCCACGCGATCTCCTAGGTAGGGAGGTGATGCCCACGCTTGCCACCCGAGGGCGAACGCAGGTACATCAATCACACCACGGAGCGCGGGCCACCGTGTTATCAACAGGGGAAGGGCGGGTTATACGCGGAAGGGGATACTGTTAAGGATGCTCTGATGCCTTCCCCTCGATGGGGGGAAGGTTGGGACGGGGCCCCCCGCTACCCCACCAGCCTTGCCACCACGTCCGCGAGCGAGACGCCTGCCAGCGAAGGCACCAGGTGGTCCGCGTGGCGGAGGTCCATGTTCGCGGTGAGCGGGTTCGGCGCGGCGATGCAGCGCAGACCGGCGGCTTTGGCCGCCGTCACGCCGTGCGGGGAGTCCTCGATGGCGAATGCTTCATGCGGCGCCACGCCCAGCCGCTCGAGCGCGAGGCGGTAGACCGCCGGGTCCGGCTTGGTACGCTCTACGTCGTCGCGCGTGCACACGGCGTCGAAGGAGGGCAAGAGTCCCAGCCGATCAAGGTGGCCGTTCACCCACGCGAACGTCGAACTCGACGCAACGGCGAGCGTGAGCCCAGCTTCCTTCGCCTCCGCGATGAGTTCTGCAGCGCCGTCGCGGGGCGGGAGTGTCAACGTCACGTCGCGGCGCATGGCGCGCGCTTCCGCGCGGATCGCCTCGCGGTCCACCTCTCGTCCGAGGGAGTCCTCCAGGTGGATGAACGCGGTGTCGGTGCCCGCGCCCTGGCCGATCACGTCTTGCCAGACACTCAGCGGCAGGGTTGCGCCCAGCTCCGCGAAGATCGTGCTGTACGCCTCGTAGATGGGCTGCTCGGTGTCGACGATGAGACCGTCGAAATCGAAAACGATGGCGCGGTAGGGGATACTCACCCGCCCATTATAGAAGACCTAATCCCCTCTCCCTACAAGGGGAGAGGGCTAGGGTGAGGGTACTGCGGGGTCCGGGGGAGGTGTTTGGTGTAAGACCGTCCCCTGTGGGCACCCTTGCACCACCCTCCGCCCCACGCGGCTATACTTGCGCGCAGCCTGTCCCGAGCGGAGACCGCCATGTCCCCTGAACTGACCCCGGATGCGTTCGCATCGTGGGCGTACGCCGTAGGGTTGAACGCCGACCCGGAGCACCTGGAACTGCTGCGCCCCGAGGTGGAGGCGATGCTCGCACGTATCGCTCCGGTCAACGACATCCCCGTCGAGGGCATCCCCGTCGAGCGCGCCGTCGGAGGCGTGGAATGACAGACATCACTTCCCTCTCTGCAGCTGATCTTGCCCACCGCATCGCCGCGAAGGATCTCTCTGCCACCGAGGCCGTGGGCGCGTTCGTCGCCCGCGCCGATACGCTTGAACCGCAGGTAGGCGCGTTCATCACGCGCACCTCCGAGGACGCGATGGCCGACGCCCGCGCCGCCGACGCCGAGCTCGCCGCCGGGCGGTCGCGCGGCCCCCTGCACGGCGTGCCCTTCGGCATCAAGGACATCTACTGGAGCGCCGGCATCCCCACGACCTCCGGCTCAGCGCTCGACGCTGAGTTCGTGCCGGACGAGGACGCAACCGCCGTCCGTCTGCTCCGGGAAGCAGGCGCGATATCCATGGGTAAGGTCAATACCGTCGAGTTCGCGTTCGGCCCCACCGGGCAGAACGCAACCTACGGCATGCCGCGCAACCCGTGGGGCGAGGGCCGCATGCCCGGCGGCTCGTCCAGCGGCACGGGCGCCGGCGTCTCATCGGGCTTCTTCCCTATGGGACTCGGCTCGGACACCGGCGGCTCCATCCGCATTCCGTCGGCGCTCTGCGGCCTATCCGGCATCAAGCCCACGTTCGGGTTGGTGAGCCGATTCGGCGTCACGCCGCTCTCGCACTCGCTCGATACGGCAGGCCCGATGGCGCGCACCGTCGAGGACCTCGCGCTCATACTGAACGTCCTCGCCGGCCACGACGAACGTGACCCCGTCTCGATCACCGCCCCGAAGGTGGACTACGTGGCGTCGCTGGAGGGCGGCGTGAGCGGGCTCCGCATCGGCGTGCCCCTGCA
>JAPOOH010000437.1 GCA_026713505.1 Chloroflexota bacterium
AACTCCTGCCACCGCGATGTCCATCTCGTTGCGCGGGATGAAGCGCTGGTACGCCGCGCCGAAGCCCTTCGGCGGAGCGGGCGCCTCCAGCGCCACGAGCAGCTCTCCGCGTCCGAGGACGTTGGCGCCAGGGCCGGTGCAGAACTCCTCCACCGGCACGCGCCGCTCGCCCTGCGGGCCGCGCACGACCCCGACCGTGGAGTGGACGATGAGCGGGCAGATACCGTCCGCGCTCGGCGAGGCATTGCACAGGTTGCCGCCCAGACTGGCTCGCGACTGTATCTGGATGCCCCCGATGAGCGAGGCCGCGTCGATGAGGCCCGGGAACGCGGCGGCGACGGCGCTGTCCTCGTAGATCCGGTAACAGGGAACCGCCGCGCCGATGCGCAGGATGCCGTTCAGCGAGAGCTCCGTCGCCTCTGGCACGCCCTTCAGGTCGACGATGGCGTCGAGCTCGAACCTGCCGCCTCGCAGCTGCACGAGAACGTCGGTGCCTCCCGCGAACGGCCTCGCCCGCTCGCCGTGTTGTTCGAGGACGGCGACGGCTTCGTCCAGGGTGCTCGGGGCGACGTAGATGAATGGATGCAAGGAACGCTCCTCTGTCGTGATGCGTGAGCGCCCCCATTATTCACGAAACGCAGACGCCATCGCAATCTCCGGCAGTCGCGCCGAACAGACCGCCGCGCTCGGCGCTGTAGTGCCTGCATTCCGGCAGACCACCCCTTCAGTTATGCGATTTTCGACGGTGAAACAATGCGGGTTGCGTGTAGGCCGTCACCGGGCTACAATGCGCCCCGCCCTGAATCACTGGATTCTCAGCCCATGGCTTTGACAAGTGCGTGACGGGCGGACAATACTCGGCTTCACGCCGTTGCGTAGTTGGAGGAAAGCCACAGTGGCAGAGGACAGCAATCGTTTGTTTGTAGGAAACATACCGTTCAGGATGACTCAGGACGAACTCCACGACCTCTTCTCTCAAGCAGGGGCCGTGGTCTCCGTTCACATCCCTACGGACCGAGAGACGGGACGGCCTCGCGGCTTCGGATTCGTCCAGATGGAGGATGACACCGCGAAGGACCAGGCCGTACAGATGTTCAATGGCTACTCGGTGAGTGGCCGGGCCCTCGTGGTCAACGAGGCCCGCCCCCGCGAACCCCGCTTCTAGGCATAGCCCGGGCATCGAGAGCGCCGCAGCAGTCGCTGCGGCGCTCTTTTCAGCCTTCCTGGGTCCGCCCTCTCAGATCGCTCGTAGGAGCGCCCTCGCAAGAGCACGCTCGCAAGAGCGCCTTCACGCGTTCATCGACACGTCCGTGTACTTGCTCCCTGCGCCCGTGACGAGGAGCACCGTCTCCGTCTCCGGCGCCAGGAAGCCGGTCTCCCGCAGCTTGCGGTAGGCGACCAGCGTCGCGGCGCCCTCCGGCGCGGACCACACACCCTCGGCCGACGCCATCTCGCGCATGCCCACGAGGATCTCCTCGTCCGTCACCGCGATGGCCGTGCCGCCGCTCTCCCGCACCGTGTCCAGGATGAGGTAGTCGCCCACAGCCACCGGCACGCGGATCCCCGCCGCTATCGTCTGCGCGTTCTCCCACTGCTCCGCGTGCCGGAGCCCCTGCTCGAAGGCGCGCACGATCGGCGCGCACCCCGTGGACTGCACCACGATCATCTTCGGACGCTCGGGCCCGATCCAGCCGAGGCACTCCATCTCGCTGAACGCCTTCCACATCGCCACGAGGCCAGTGCCGCCGCCCGTCGGGTAGATGATCGCCTCCGGCACACGCCATCCGAGCGACTCGACGATCTCGTACCCCATCGTCTTCTTCCCCTCGACGCGGTACGGCTCCCGCAGCGTCGAGACGTCGAACAGGCCGAGCTCCGCCGCCTTCTCGCGGGAGAGCCTCCCCGCGTCGTTGATGAGCCCCTTCACCAGCGTCAGGTGCGACCCCGCGAGCGAGGCCTCCGTCTTCGCCGCGGGAGGCGCGTCCTCCGGCATGAACACGTGGCACTCCATGCCGCCGCGAGCGCAGTACGACGCGAGTGCGCCGCCCGCATTGCCGGCCGACGGCACGGTGAGCCGCGTGAGCCCCAGTTCCTTCGCCCGCGACACCGCTGACGACAGCCCGCGCGCCTTGAACGTGCCCGTGGGGTTCTGCCCTTCGTCCTTGATGTAGAGCCTGCGCGCGCCCAGCGAGCGCTCGAGGTTCGGGGCGCGCATCATCGGGGTGCCGCCCTCGCCCAGCGTGACGATATTCGACTCGTCGCGAACGGGCATCAACTCGAAGTAGCGCCACATCGTAGAAGGACGCGTCGCGAACACCGACGGGTCAACCTCGCGGCGCACGGCATCGAGGTCGTAGCGGGGGTAGAGGACCTTCTGAGCTGCTGGCGAAAGGGTGTGCGGTTCGTCGGCGTTATACGTCTCTCCCGTCTCGGTGCATTGCAGATGGGACAGATAGCTGTGCATGACCTAGCCTCCGGTGATCCACCGCCAGAGACGGGAGAGGGGGCCGGCAGGTTGGGGGTCATCCATCGGCTGCCCGCGCCAGCGCCGTTCCACCGTCCGACGCGGCCTGGGGGAATAGACGACGTAGGCGAAGACGAAA
>JAPOOH010000438.1 GCA_026713505.1 Chloroflexota bacterium
TGCGCAACAGCTCCAACACATCCATCCTGTTCTTGGCCATCGAGGTCGCCTCCTTCATCGTCGTTGTTGATGAGGATGACCCGATGGCCACTTTCTTGCATAGCCCTCGTCTGCTCTTACACCACTTCTAGGGACACTACTGAGATCTACCGCTGCGACAACCGTGACTGCAACCTTCAGTTGCTAGCGTGGGACTCTCGTGTAGTTAGGTAATCACAGATACCCCCGTCGCCTTAGGCAAGTGGCGGGGGTTTCTGCTGTCATGGCTAGGTGAGCAGCAGTATCGCTAAAGCGATGGGGACTAGAATCACTACAGCTACGAGTAAGCCGCAACCGCTATTGCTACTTTTGCGCTTCCGTGCAGCCTCAAAGCGCCGGTGGTAGATGCGGCGTACCTCCCTTGGAGCTCGTGTGTACTCAGTTTCTTCAGAGAATTCGGCTTGAGGAATGGGAGGCGAGGGTATACTGCTGTCATCCGGTAGCAACCTCTGATAGCGACGTCGGAACTCCTGGTCAGTCTGAATCCCTTTACGCATATTGCATGAGGTGCAAAGCAGCTGCAGATTTTCGACTTCATCACCGCCTCCGCGACTAACTGGGAGCTTGTGATCGATTTCAAGGTAGTCGATGCGATGGGAACGGCCGCAATAGGCGCACCTACCCTTCTGAGTTCTGAACAGCTGGCCTTTCGTACGGCGAGGTATCGGCTCTCGACGCGAGTTTGAGTTGTAGCGTCGTCGCATTGATTAGTGCACCTCGGTAGGAGTTACCTGCTCACTTGCCATAGCTGTATCTCCCTCAAGCGTAGCCCACGGACCTGTGTGGGCGGGGAATCTCAACGTGCCATCCTACCATGGACTACGCCTGAAGCCCCCCTAGTAGTTCACGGACGGCCCGCCATATGGCTCCGTCGCCCTTTGTCAGCAGTTCCGCGTTGCCGAACTCCGTCAGTATTCGCGTGGCAGCTTTGGCCAGGATAGCCACGTCAGCCTCTGATAGAGCATCGCCTTTGGTACGCTCCTTCATTACCCCCACTGCGTACCCAGCGCGGACAAGTTCTAACTCAGTCTAAACTTCTCTCCCGGTCATAAGGGACCTGTCTGCTATGTTACCCGTGAGGAGCTTGAAGTGACGACCAACGATTCAGGAAAGTTGAATATGGGCGGGGTGGATGCCATCAAAGAGATTACCGCCATACCCTCCGCCGCTTGGACGGAGCTCCAACGCCGTAGACTAGATGCGTGCCTGACCGCTCTCGCGCATCAGCCTACCAAGTTGTACTTCTTTCAAGACTGGGGCGCTGGCGGTCCAGTCAAGTTCTTGGCAGACCGGGGGATTGAGTTCTTCCCTCGGCCAGACCAACACCCCCATAGGGGGAGCTACTACGACGGCTGCGGGTGCGGTGAGGCGCACTGGCGAGTCAGCAAGGCCTCCTGAACCCCCAGCGGTCTTCGTGTGTGGACGGGCAGGGTGAGCGTGCTACGTTCGAGCGGGGATCCTCCCAAAGGAAGTAACGACAATGTTTGAATACGAGCGTCAGGTGTTCGAAGAGTTGCTAGCGATTTGGAGCCGCCCTGTACCTCAGGAGGATGTTCAACGGCTGCTTCGCGACCTTCGGCAACGGCCTCCAGCGCAACCGCCCCGCTACCCTCAGCCCTAACCCGCCCCCAACGCGCCGTCAAGCCCTCAGAAAGCCGCCTCTCAGCCTCACTGCCGCGTTTTACGGGGGTCAAACGGCTACCGGCTACCCCCGCGGTAATAGAACCGCGCTCCGGGGTTAGTGGCCGCGCGTAGGGGGTAACGTTAGGCGTAAGAAGGACTAAAACGGGCTGATTTAGGTGTAAACCCCGTAACCTGCAGGGGTACCATCGCGTACCGTACCCAACCCGGCGGGTCATGGCGATGGCCACTCCGGCGATGTTGCCTTCCCCTGCTGTGACTGCGTGTCCCCTCGATGAGGATGTTGCCGCGGATGTCGGAGAACCGGGGTCCCTCGAAGGTTCACTGCCGAATACTGTGAAAGTCATAATACCGTTACAAAAGAACCACCCATAGTCACACCAAAGTTATTGTAGTGCTGGTAGGATGCGCCGAGTTTGCTGTAACCGGGAGGTTTACACGAACGGTCCGCTAGCGACAGCCTGATCCCGCAGTGCCGCGCGGGTGGTCACCGCCCCGGTGCGTCGTTACAGGCGCATCATCCCCCCTCCTTTACTTCTGCATACCGTGTGGCTCCAGCCGGTCTGACACGCGCGTTGCGCACTTGAGCCGCTCAACCCATGCGCGCCTACCCAGCCGGTACGCCGCTTGGCAGCGCGGGTCCTCGTCCTTCGCCGCGTGGTCATGACTCTTCCCGCATCGAGTCCGGCCCTGGCCGGGTGCCGGGATGGGATGAGCAAGACGGTCAGGTTTCGAGCGAGTTCGCCCTCTGCCACGTTGCCCACTAGCGGAACCGGAAAGGGAGTTGAACGGGATGACAGAGCAGACACAGGGAACACCCGACTATACGATGGGCTTCAGCGAAGCGATCCTGGATTCGATGAGGCGGTACACCGCTGAAGGCAGCGCCGCCTACATGCTGCAGCACCTCAGGCCGGGCCTCCGCATCCTCGACTTCGGCTGCGGGCCGGGCACCATATCGGTGGGGTTGGCCAAGGCGGTGGCGCCGGGCGAATTGCACGGCATCGACATGGAGGAGTCGCAGATCGAGCTTGCGAGAGCCATCGCCGTGTCGCGCCGGCAGGAGAACGCCGTGTTCCACGTTGGGGACGTGCTCGACCTGCCGTTTGAGGACGGCTTCTTCGACGTGGCCCACTGCCATAACCTGCTGATGCACATTCCGGACACGCACGCGGCGCTCACGGAGGTGAAGCGTGTCCTGAAGCCGGGAGGCATCATCGGCTGCCGCGAGATGGTCTGCGAGTCGTGCTACACCTACCCCGACTTCGGCGTCATCAGGAAGGCGTGGGACATGTTCGAGGACCTGCTCGCAGCCGACGACGCCCATCCCCAGATGGGGAAGGAACTGAAGGGGCACATCCTGGCCGCAGGGTTCACGAACGCCCGAGTGACGGCCACGTGGGACATCTTCAGCCCGCCCGCGGACATCGCCTTCATCTACGCGGTCGCCAACAACTGGTTCCTGGCGCCCGAGATCACGGAAGCGGCCATCAAGTACGGGGCGGCGACGAGGGAGCTGTGCGACAGCATCGCCGACGCCTACTCCAGGTGGAAGGATGACCCGGGCGCGCTGTGCGCCATTGCCTTCGGCGAGATCGTTGCGGGCAAGCCCTAGGGGCGGTGCGAGTGTTGTTCCCGGAAGAGTAGCTCCGACCCCTGCAGAGACGGAGAGATAACCGGATGACCGAGCAGACGCCGGGGACCCCCGATTACACGATGGGCTTCAGTGAAGACATCGTCGAGGTACTGAAACGGTCCACTGTAGAGGACAGCGCCGCGTACCTGCTCCCTCATCTCCGGCCCGGCTTGCGCGTTCTCGACTTCGGCTGCGGCCCCGGCACCGTATCGGTGGGACTGGCGAGGGCGGTCGCGCGGGGCGAGTTGCACGGCGTCGACATGGAGAAGTCGCAGATCGAGCTTGCGAGGGCCGTCGCTGAGGCGCACGGGCAGGAGAACACCGTATTCCACGTTGGAGATGTGCTAGACCTGCCCTTCACCGACGGGTTCTTCGACGTGGCGCACTGCCATAACGTGCTGATGCACATTCCGGACACGCACGCGGCGCTCACGGAGGTGAAGCGCGTCCTGAAGCCCGGCGGCATCATGGGTTGCCGCGAGATGATATGCGAGTCGTCATTCGCACATCCTGACGCCGGCGGCGTGCAGACGGCGTGGCGGGGATTCGAAGACCTCGTGGATGCCGATGACGGACATGCTCAGATGGGCAAGGAAGTCAAGAATCACCTCATCGAAGCCGGATTCGTCCACGTTCGGATTACGGCCGCGTTCCATGTTTTCAGCGAACCCGAGGAACTCGACTTCTTCTACGGCCTCGTCACCAGATGGTTCCTGGCGCCCGAGATCACGGGAGCGGCCATCAAGTACGGGGCGGCGACCGCCCGGATGGCCGAGAACATAAAGGCCGCTTACGAAGCGTGGCGGGAGCATCCCGGTGCGTTCGCCGCCATCGCTTTCGGCCAGGCGGTGGCCGTCAAGCCGTAGCTGGGCAGGGGCACTTCGCAAACCGCCCCTGCGCGGGTTCGCAGCCCGCTCATGGTGAGCCTGTCGAATCATCCCGCGAAGGCCCGCGCTCCAACGCGCAACCCCGCCTGGTGTTGGGGGGACATACGTGCGCACACGGAGCGCACGTGCCCTATCCTGCATTCTTACTGCTTGTAAGAGCTGGCATCCGAGCGGGACCGAAGGCCCCGTCTCACCCGCGCTTCCCCGGTGTGCTCTCACCCGCCGCGTAAGCGCGTCGACCTCTCCCAAAGGAGAGGTGAGGGGGGCAAGATTCTCACCTTCGCGGGAATGACGGGAGGAGGGGGAATGGCAGGGAGAAGGGTGGGAGGTCGCGCGCTGAAGCGCGGGCATTCGCGGGAACGACAGGGAAGTCGCACCCTGGACGCGAAGCGGAAGCCCGGCTACTCCTCGTAGTGCTCCATGAAGGCAGCGTGGTTGGCGACCATCCGGTCGAAGACGGAAACGAATACCTGTATGTCGTCTTCACTGACCCCGATCATGAGCCTGGCCACGAACGCGTCCATGCTCCCGAGGGCCCGCACTGTGAGGTCCCTCCCCTCGTCGGAGAGGCGCAGCATGACGACGCGCCTGTCTTCCGGCAGGCGCCGCCTGACCACGAGGCCCCTGTCGACGACCGCGGTGACGATGCGGCTGACCCGGGATGCGTCCACAGGCAGCATCTGCGCCAGCTGGGTTGCCGTGATCTCCTCCCCTTGCTCTATCAGGCAGAACCTGAGGAGGTTGAATTCCATGGGGGTCAGGTTGTAGGGCGCCAACTCCTTCGCCAGGCCCCGCTCCACAGCGTTCGCCAGCCCGGCCATCCATCCTCCCAGGGGGGGCGCCGGGCTTCCCGTCTGCGCGTCGGGGCTGTCATGAGGGTCCTGCTCTGTCACGCTGCTGTTCCTTCACCTAACCGGGCGGCGGAGCGCCCGCCGCAAAAACTTGCGTCGCAAAATCATTGTAAATCCACTTATTTGCGCTTGACAATCATTGTTAGCCTCATATAATGCGCCTCGCAATAGTTGCTTCAGGAGAATGCAGTGAATGGTGGACCTAGCAGAGTGCCCTCGTAGAAGCCCGGCCCCGGATAGGGCCGGGCTCGACAGCATGGCCCCGGTGCGACCGACTCTCACCTCGAATCCGCACCAGGAGCTCCAGCCAGACATTACGGTACTCCCCCCGCGGGCGGTGTTCAACCCGTTCCGCGCGGTTCTCTGTGTACGTCTGGCGCCCCCCTGCATCTCCACGTCTCGAAGCTCCTTTCCGTTCGCTTCCCGCGGTCGCACGCGTCCGCAGACGAGGCACGCGAGACACCAGCACAGGAACCGTCCTTCCAATCTCAAGGTGGGGGTAGACCAACGAGATGATTGCTGACGTACATCGCCTGAGGATCCAGACCCAGCGCGTGGCTGCGCTGCTTATCGCACTCGCGGCCGCGGCGACCTTGTTCCTGGCTTCATCGCTGACGACCACTGCACAGGAGCAGGTCCCCGGACCAACTCCTGAGCCCGAACCGACAGTCAGCGTGCCGGCAAAGCCCACGGGCCTGCAGGCCGACACCAGTCCCGGCTCGCGGAGCGTGTCGGTGGACTGGGACAGTGTTCCCGAAACAGCCCACTACGTGGTCCGCTGGCGATCGGCCGGCGCAGGCAGCAGGCTGAATGCCGGTGTACAGACGCAGTATTCCAGCACCAGAATCACGGTGGCAGGCTACGGCCGGTGGGTGGTGCGAGTGCAGGCGTGTAACAGCGCGGGCTGTGGGTCGCCTGTTGCAGTGCAGTTCGCGGTCGAGCCCGCTCCGGAACCGACTCCAACTCCCACGCCGACGCCCGAGCCCACACCGACGCCCGAGCCGACACCGACACCCGAGCCGACCGCAACGCCCGAACCCACGGCAACGCCCGATCCCACGGCGACACCCGAGCCGACGGCGACGCCCGAACCCACGGCGACGCCCGAACCGACGGCGACGCCCGATCCCACGGCGACACCCGAACCGACGGCGACGCCCGACCCCACGGCGACACCCGAGCCGACGGCGACACCCCGGCCGACCGCGCGACCCA
>JAPOOH010000439.1 GCA_026713505.1 Chloroflexota bacterium
CGTTCAGTTCATGCTGGACCTCCACGTCCGCGAGCACGGATACCTGGAGGTGCTGCCTCCCCTCGTCGTCTCACGGGAATCGATGATGGGGACCGGGCACATCCCCAAGTTCGAGGACGACGCTTACCGGACGGACCCCGACGACCTCTTCCTGGTGCCGACGGCCGAGGTGCCGCTCACGAATCTGCACCGGGATGAGATCCTCTCCGGCGATGACCTGCCGCTCGCGTACGTCGCGCACACGCCCTGCTTTCGGCGTGAGGCCGGCGCGGCGGGCCGCGATACGCGCGGGCTCCTGCGGGTTCATCAGTTCGACAAGGTGGAGATCGTCCGCATCTGCCGGCCCGGGGAGTCGGAGGCGCAGCTGGAGCTTCTGACCCGCCACGCGGAGCGCGTGCTCGAGCTTCTGGGGGTCCCGTACCGCCGGGTCCTGCTTCCGCTCGGGGATCTCGGATTCGCGAACGCGATCACGTACGACCTGGAGATCTGGGCTCCCGGCGTCGAGGCATGGCTCGAGGGGTCCAGCTGTTCGTCGTACGGAGACTTTCAGGCGCGGCGCTCCGCCATCCGCTTCCGGCCCGAGCGCGGGGGCCGCCCCGCCCATGTGCACACGCTGAACGGTTCGGCGCTGGCCCTCGCCCGGCTCATCGTGGTGTTGCTCGAGACGGGCTTCCGCGAGGGTGAGGGGATCCTGCTGCCGGAGGTGCTTCACTCCTATCTCGGGTTCGAGCGGCTCGAGCTCTGCCGGTGATCCGGCTCTGGAACCGGCGCGGCGGCGCGCTTCTGCTCGCGGTTCTGTCCACGGGCGTGCTCGTCTCGTCCGCCATCTTCTCGCGCCAGCAGGCGGAGGAACGCCGGCTCGACGCCGCGGTCCTCGGGCAGCTGATGGCGGTCAGCACGGCGGCCGCGGCGGGTAACCTCACGGTCGAGGAACAGAACGAACTCTGGAATCAGGCCTCACAGCAGGTGGGCGCCCAGGTCCGGCGGCTCCGCATCCCCATCGTGATCACCGACACGCTGGGCAACCCGAGCAGCTCCGCGCACCTGCCCGACGACTTCCCGCTCGGTCCGACCGGCGACCCGGACGACCAGGCGCTGCGCGAATTCGTGGCCGAACTCGACGCGCTGAGGCCGCCCTTCGAGGCGCCCGGCCTGCAGGTCCACTTCGGCGATCCCGAGTTCACGAGTCGCCTCCGCCTGATCCCGTGGCTGCAGGCGGCCTCGCTCCTCGTCATCCTCGGCAGCGGCGGCTGGCTCCTCTTCCTCTCCTTCCGGAGCGAGCGGGAGCGCATCTGGTCCGCCATGGCCAGGGAATCGGCGCATCAGATGGGTACTCCGCTCAGTTCGCTGGTAGGCTGGCTGGAGGTGCTCGAGACCCGGCCGCGCCCCCGGGGGTCGGAGGTGGGGCAGCCGGACCTCATCGACGAGATGGCGGCGGACGTGACGCGCCTGCAGAAAGTCTCCCGCCGCTTCGAACTCATCGGGCACAAGCCGACGCTCGAGCCCATGTCCGTGCGCGCCACGGCCCTGCAGCTGCGGCAGTACTTCGAGGCCCGCCTCCCCACGCTCTCCCGTACCGGCAAGATCGAGATCGCGGTGGAGATGGATACCGAGTCACCGGAAGTGCTGGGCAATGCGACGCTCCTGGAGAGGGCCTTCGAGAACCTGATCAAGAACGCGATCGACGCGCC
>JAPOOH010000440.1 GCA_026713505.1 Chloroflexota bacterium
GAACTCCTCTCTAGAGGGCCGGTCTCGCCGTCTCTGGCCCGGAAACGGACGTTGAGAGCCAGACCCTGCGCGACGGAGCCCTGTGAACCGCGTCAGATCCGGAAGGAAGCAGCGCTAAGCGGAGTGCTCCGAGTGCCGCAGACCAGCCTGGTTCGAGTACGGTTCCACGGCCAAGCGCGTGGGCTCCCGGTTCGACGAGAGGTGCACGGCCTCTTCTCTGCAAACCCGCTGCGCCGGAGGTCGGTTCGATGCCTCCGGCGCATGTGTTTCCGAGGCCAGACATGGCGTACGGCGCTCCCAGAAAGGGCCTGGGACAGCATTTCCTGACCGACCGCAACATCCTCGGCGCAATAGCCGACGCCGCGGAGGTCGGCTCCAGCGACACGGTCATCGAGGTAGGACCGGGGCGCGGCTCTCTCACGACAGTGCTGGCGGAGCGGGCGCGGCGCGTCATCGCCGTCGAACTGGATGGCGCGCTTGCACGCACGCTCGCTGCATCCGTGCCGCCGAACGTGGAGGTTGTGGAGGCCGACGCCCGTGTCCTCGATCCGGGCTCGCTGCTCGGCGGCTGCGCCTCCTACAAGATGCTGGGCAACCTGCCTTACTACGCCGCGATGCCCATCCTCCGCCGGTTCCTGGAGTCGGACTGCCGTCCAGAGCGGGCGGCCGTGCTGGTGCAGCGGGAGGTAGCCGAGCAGATGTGCGCCAAGCCGGGAGCGATGTCGCTGGTCTCGCTGGCGGTGCAGCTGTACGGCAGCGCACGCGTCGGGCGCATCGTTCGTCCCGGGTCGTTCACGCCGCCGCCGAAGGTGACGTCGGCTGTGGTCGGCATTGTGGTGCACGGCGGGCTGGCGGAGGGGGTAGACGACGCAGAGCGGTTCTTCGCGCTGGCGCGAGCGGGTTTCAGCGCGCCGCGGAAGCAGCTACGGAACGCACTCTCAGGCGGGCTGGGAGTACAGCCGGGGGCGGCGGAGCGACTGCTTGCAGCCGCTGGGATCGAGGCCTCACGCCGGGCGCAGACGCTGTCGATGGGGGAGTGGGCGTCGTTGTACCGTGCGTGGCGCAGCGCCGAGGGATGAGCGGGGTAACGATAAGCGGCGAGGGCGGGCTGCGCATGGAACCACCGTGCGAGCACTGCGGCGCGACACGCGTGCGGGAAGTGCCGTACTCGGAACGCGGGATGCCACTATTGCCGAATGAACTCGACGAACTGGCGTGGACTGACTACCTGTGCGACTGCGGTGTCGTCCGGCTGCGAATCGGCAAGCGCCCGGAGTAGAGTAGAGGCGCCTGCCGGGGGCGAGTACACTGGCCCGCAGAGCAGCAGATCCGAGAGCAATGAGGAGGGCCACCATGAGTGAGTTGGTGCTGGGAACAGAGGAGGGTGTGTTCGCTTTCCATCCGGACCGTGGCAGGTTCCATGCTGAGGATGGCCCCGAGGGGCGGGTGATGCTGGCCGGCGCCGGCGACACGGTTTACGCCGTCACGGACGACGCAGCGGTGTGGCGCCGGAGCGGCCACAACCATTGGGAGTTGATGAACCCCCGCGCGGTGGAAGTCCAGCCCTGGACCCTGGGAGCCGATGCTCGAGTGGCGGGGCTCGTGTGGCTTTGCGTGGTGCCCGCGGTGGGGGTACGGAGCGGCGGGGGCGGGAGGCACCCGGGTGGGTCGGCGTTTCTTCACA
>JAPOOH010000441.1 GCA_026713505.1 Chloroflexota bacterium
CCGCTCGCCGCGGGTGACGAGAGGTAGAGCACGCGCGCGCCCTGCAGGGGAGCGGCCGCCGCGCGCAGCGACTCGATGGCCGCCTCGCCTGCGAACTGGACATACTGGTCTATGGAATGTGTGCTGGTTGCGACGCTTCCGAACTTCCGCCTGCCGCCCGCCATGCTCCCGCGCCAGTGCGGCGCTGGCAGCGATTATCCGTGAGGCTCGGAAGGGCGGTCAACACAACTGGACTCGATTCGTCCTATAATCGCGCCGTTCACACGGACGCTTAACCGGCGCTTCAGGAGGCGTTAAATGACGGACTACGACCGCACCGATCAGGACTTCGGCAACATCGTTTCGCTGGACCACATCAACCTCACGGTGCCCGACCAGCAGATGTCGACACTATTCCACATCGTCGGCATGGGGCACACGCGCGACCCCTACATGACGGTGGGGCTGGAGAACATGTGGGTGAACATAGGCAGGGAGCAGTTCCATCTGCCGACCCGGGACTCGGCGCAGGTGTTGCGCGGACGGATCGGCCTCGTCACGCCGGATGTCGACGGTCTGGAGGAACGGCTCGACAGGCTCGCTCCACGGTTCGAGGGCACGCAGTTCGCCGTCAAGCGGGAGGGGCACAACCTGGACGTTACCGGGCCGTGGGGCAACAGCTTCCGTTGTCATCCTGCGGATGGCGAGCGGATAGGCGGCGCGAACATCGGACTGGAATACCTCATCTTCAACGTGCCGGCAGGCACGGCGCCGGGCATCGCTCGCTTCTATGGGCAGGTGATGGGTGCGACGGCGGACGTGGTGGAGCGCCGGGGTTCTCCGACGGCGCGGGTGCAGGCGGGCAGGTACCAGGCCATGCTATTCCGCGAAGACCCGAAGGAGACGCGCCCCTACGACAACCATCACATCGCGGTATACATCGCGGACTTCTCCGGCCCGCACAAGGCGTTGCAGGAGATGGACCTCGTCACCGAGGAGAGCAACGCCTCCCAGTATCGGTTCGTGAACATCACCGACCCCGAGACGGGCGAGGCGCTCTACGAACTGGAGCACGAGGTGCGGAGCATGGCGCACCCGATGTACGGACGCGAACTGGTGAACCGGAACCCTGTGCAGGCGCTGCAGGCCTATCGCAGGGGCGCGGACGCGCTGATGGTGGGGTAGGGAAGCGGCCTACGCTGAGCCGCCCCTGATACGCGTGCGACGCTCGACGTTGTCGCCGCGCAACTGCCTCGGCAGAACGAACTCCACGTTTTCCTGGGTCACCTCGACCGTCTCGACGGAGTCCGGCTGCAGGACGTTTATGACGCCCTCCACGAGCGTTTCCGGCGTCGACGCGCCGGACGTGATGCCGACCCGCTCGGCGCCCTCGGTCCACGCGGGGTCGATGGCCGAGGCGTCGTCCACGAGGTAGGACGGGACGCCCGTCTGCTCCGCGACCTCGCGCAGCCGGTTGCAGTTGGAGCTGTTCTGCGCCCCGACGACGATCACGACGTCCACCTGTCGCGCCAACTCCTTCACCGCGTCCTGCCGGTTGGTCGTCGCATAGCAGATGTCGTTCCGCGCGACGATGTTCGGGAAGCGCTCACGCAGCGTCCCGATGATCCCGTGCGTGTCGTCCACGCTCAACGTCGTCTGCGTGAGGGCAACGACACGCTCCGGGTCGGCGACGGCTGCGTTCCGGGCGTCTTCGTCGTTGTCGACGAGTTGCGACGCGTCGGGCGATTGGCCGAGCGTGCCGATGACCTCCGGGTGTCCCTCGTGCCCGACGACGATTATGGAGTAGCCTTCGCGGGCGTACTTCTTCGACTCCATGTGCACCTTGGTGACGAGCGGGCAGGTGGCGTCGATGACGTTCAGGTGACGCTCTTCCGCGTCTCGCCAGACCTCCGGCGCGACGCCGTGGGCGCTGAAGATGATGTTCGAGCCGTCCGGGGCCTCGTCCGCCTCTTCGATGAAGACGGCGCCCTTCCGGCGGAGGCTGTCCACGACGTACTTGTTGTGGACGATCTCATGCCGTACATAGACGGGAGCTCCGAACCGTTCCAGCGCGAGTTCCACGATGTCGATCGCGCGCACGACACCG
>JAPOOH010000560.1 GCA_026713505.1 Chloroflexota bacterium
GGCAAGGCGACCTTCGTGGGCCTCCTGGGCGCCGAAGAGGCACGCTGGCGCGCCGAGGCGCTGGTGGATGACGCCATCGCGGCGCTCGGTCCCTTCGACGAGAAGGCCGCGCCGCTTCGCGCCGTCGCCCGCTACATCGTGGAGCGGCGCCACTGAGCCGCGAGGCGCGGGGCAAGGAGCGGCTCGACACCCTGCTGGTCGCCCGCGGCCTCGCCGAGACCAGGGCCAGGGCGCAGGCGCTGCTGCTGGCGGGCCGGGTGTACACCGGCGAGCGGCGGCTCGAGAAGCCCGGTATGCAGGTCGACCGCGCGCTTCCGCTCACGGTGAGGGGCACCGACCACCCCTGGGTCTCGCGCGGCGGCATCAAGCTGGACTACGGGCTCACGTATTTCGAAATCGACCCAAGCGGGCTGACTGCGCTGGATATCGGCGCCTCCACAGGGGGCTTCACCGACGTGCTCTGCCAGCGAGGCGCGCGGCGGGTCTACGCGGTCGATGTCGGATACGGCCAGCTCGACGTACACCTGCGCGACGATGCCCGCGTCACGGTGCTGGAGCGGACCAACGCGCGCTACCTCTCGCGGGCCGAGGTGCCGGCGCCAATCGACCTCATCGTCTGCGACGCGAGTTTCATCGGCCTGCGCACGATCCTGCCGGCCCCGCTCGCGCTCGCCCGGCCCGGCGCACGCCTCGTCGCCCTGATCAAGCCGCAGTTCGAGGCCGGGCGTGGCCGCGTGGGCAAGGGCGGCATCGTCCGCGACCCCGCCGTTCACGCTGACGTCTGCGAAACGATCCGTGGCTGGCTCGCCGCAGAGGGCTGGCCGGTGATCGGCCTCACGGAAAGCCCGATCAAGGGCCGCGACGGCAACATCGAGTTCCTGATTGCGGCGCGGCGTGCGTCGTGAGGGGTTCAATCAGGCGAGGGGCAGGAGCTCGGCGATCTCGCGGTTGAAGGGAACCTCGTCGTTGCCAACGACCGGGCCGTCCAGCTCCTCCGCATAGCGGCGCCCCGCGTAGACCGCGTGGGCGATGGTCGCCGGCGCCAGCGCGTCGCCGATGGTGGTGACCCTATCGATGCCGGCGTCCTTCCAGTCCTCGGCGCGCGCCGCAAGCTCGCGGGCGAGGCGGTCTACCGGCTCCCGCGACGTGACCAGCACCACGGCGTCAGCTTCGATCTCCTCCGTGCGCCCGGTGAAGACGCAGGAGGCCGTGATGGAGCCTTCCGAGACGGCGTCGAGGTTGGTGAAGCTCCGGATCGTTACGCCCTTCTCCAGGAGCCGCGCCTGGATGAAGTGTTGCTCCATCGTGTTCCGGGTCCAGGTGGAGGCTTCGGGCGCCGGTGTCAGGTAGGACGTCCGGCAACCCTCGTCGGCGAGCAGTTCCGCCAGCACGCCGCCCATGTAGTAGTGCTCGTCGTCCCAGACCACGACGCGCGTTCCTGCCGGCGGCACGGTGCCTGCCATGATGTCGTCGGGGGTCAGAACCCGCGCGCCTGCCTCGATGGGCATGGGCCGCGCCCAGTGGTGGCCGACGCCGTCCGCCCGCCAGCGCGCGCCGGTGGCGACGACGACGCGGGGCACGCCGAATTCCAGCACGGCCGCCGCATCGAGCTCGGAATCGAAGTAGACCTGCACGTTGGGCAGTTGATGTAGCTGCTGCTCACGGTAGTCGCGGACCCGGCCCCAGGCGGCGAGCCCCGGCAGCTTGCATTCTCGGGCGACGCGGCCGCCGAGCGCGGTGCCCTTCTCCGCGAGCGTCACCTCGTAGCCCCGCTTGCCGAGCGCGTGCGCCGCCTCGAGGCCCGCCGGCCCAGCGCCCACGATGAGGACGGGCTTCTCCGACTCGCGCGGCCTGATGCGTTCAGGGTGCCAGCCCTTGCGCCACTCCTCGCTCATGGTCGGGTTCTGGGTGCAGCGGATCGGCGACATGGTGAAGTCGCCGGAGACGCAGATGTTGCAGCCGATGCACTCGCGAATGTCGTCGAGGCGGCCTTCCTCGATCTTCTTCGGCAGGAAGGGGTCGGCGATGGAGGGCCGCGCGCAGCCGATGAAGTCGGCGATCCCCTTGTTGATGACCGACGCCATCCGGTCGGGCGAGGTGTAGCGCCCGACGACGACCACCGGCTTCGTGGTGAGCGTCTTCACGCCCTGGACGAAGGGCTCCTGCCAGCCCTCGGCGCCGAAGCGCGAGGTCATGGAATCGTTGGGCCAGGCCGCCAGCGACAGGTCCCAGAGGTCCGGCAGCTCGGCGACGAGGCCGATCAGCTCCTCGGCTTCCGCCCGCTCAAGGCCACCAGGCCCGAGCAGCTCGTCGACGGCGATCCGGCACGGCACAGCGCAGGTGTCGCCCACGGCATCCCTGGTGTCGCCGATGATCTCTTCGAGCAGGCGCACGCGGTTGCGCGCAGAGCCGCCGTATTCGTCGCTGCGTCGGTTGTGATGGCGGGAGAGGAAGTGGTGCAGGACGGTGAGCGCGTGGCCGGCGTACACATAGATGAGGTCGAACCCGGCCTGCCGCGCCCTGAGCGCCGCCGCGCGGTGCCAGCGGCGGAGGTCGCGGATGTCCTGCCTGTCCATCGCTCGGGCCTGAAGCGGCTCCCAGCCGGTGCCGGCGACCGGCGTCGCCGAGGCCGCCAGCGGCACCTCGCGCGCGTAGTGGTTGGCGGCGTGCGGGCCGTTGTGGCAAAGCTCGATCCCCGCCAGCGCGCCGAACTCGTGGATGCGGTCCGCAATCCGCGCGAGCATCGGGATGTCGCGGTCGTCCCAGAGCCGCAGCTCGATATAGGGGTTGACGTCCGACGTGGGGTGGATCTCCACCTCCTCGGTGCAGACCACGGCCCAGCCGCCCTCCGCCTTGA
>JAPOOH010000466.1 GCA_026713505.1 Chloroflexota bacterium
AAAATAGAAACAAACATGCGCGGTTGTGCTCATATTGTTCGAATTTGCGCCCGCAGACATAGGGTATAGAATCCCACGCGTGGATAATGTTTTGGGGTTGACAGGATGACTGTGGGTGCCGACATACTAAGTTCGCCAAGTGAATAAGAGGGAGGACTCAGATGAGAGCGATTGTCAATGACAGGGGAACCGCCACGGTGCGGCTCTAGCCATGCCGAGGGGCCCCCAGGGTGAGCGATGCCCTGCCGAGGTGATCGGTAACGCCGTTCACACGGCGAAAATCGCTACCGGAGAGTCCAAGGACACCAAGCAGCCCAACAGAGCAAGAGACGGTCGTGCCGGCGGCATGCCCCGTAAAGCTGTGTTCTCGCCGGAGCGCGGGATTGAGATCACACGCGCTGCTGCCGCTGCAAGGTGCGGATAGAAATCATGGAGGCAGTCATGACAAAAGTAATGACGCCGAACGAGATTGTAGAGGCTGGCGAACGCATCTACGCAGAGTCGTTCCGTGATCTCTACGAAGGGCAATATGATGGCCAGTTCCTGGCAATCGATGTTGCCAGTGCCGAAGTATATCTCGGGGAATTCCCTGAAGATGCATTGGGAAAAGCCGAATCAGCAAATCCCGCCGGGAGCTTCTACTTAGTCAAGATCGGCGCGGCAGGAACCTTCACGGTGGGGTATGTAGGTGAGCACGAACGCGACGTGGCGTGGCCACTTCAACCAGCGGCATAATGCTTGCCTTAATTTCACCCTGGAACGGCAGAACGACGGCGCTACGGTAGCGTTCGAGGGGATTATCGACACCGGATTTTCCGGGTTCGTTCAAATCCCGATGAACGCTGCCAGCGCTTTGGGGCTAATCTCACCTCCGCTCCAAATGGGCGCGACGATTCTTGCCAATGGAGCCAAACAGCCAGTTGTGCTGAAACAAGTACCAGTTACGATCAATGGTGATATCGCGCATGGTCTTTGCCAGATACCGTTGACCGGCAACAGCCCGATCTTGATTGGTATGGATCTCTTACGTCGATTTCAACGAGTTCTGATCGTTTCAAGCAAACAAGGAATTTTTCTACCGCAAGAACAAGATGTAACAATAAGTGGGCAAACGCCTACACAACAATCCTGATTGCAAGAATAAAACTAAACATTTGGTCATTCTGTCTTCTTTTCGAGGGCATGAACAGATTCGGCGCGCTCAAGTCCTGACAGAGGCGACATGACAATGCGCGGGCTTGTAACGGCGACGAATTGCCGGGCAAGGAAAAGGCCCCGGCGATGAGCGCCGGGGCCTGCTGGGCCGCAATGCGGCGGGTCGGTCAGTCTGCGATTCGGTAAACCGCCTTGCCGTCGCGCTTCTCGCCCGTGTTGAAGTGCTTCAACTTGCGGCTCGCCGGGGCCTTGTAGATCGCCTGCGAAGCCGTGCTGACCTTGCCGTCGCCAAGCTCGGTTTCAAACAGCGCCGCCAGCTCGGTCACGGTCACGCCCTCCGGCCTGCGCATGGCGTCGATGGTCACGTCAACGCGGTTGCGGGCCTTGGGGGCGCATGGGGCCGCCTTGGCAGGCTGCTTGCCCTTGGCAGGGGCCGCAGCCGGCTTGTCCGCGCCGCAGGGGGCCTGTGCGGGGGCGGTATTGCCCAGCGCGGGCTCGCCCTTCGCCAGCGCAACAGCGGCTGTAGGCGACGGTCAGAAACCGCGCATATTTGATGGAATCGCGCGTTTTCGTGGGGCGCGACAAACAGGGTGAGACTGGCGACGCCGGGTTTGTGACGGGGGCCGGGGACGGAAGGAGGGCGTAGCCCGACTGGAGTCCC
>JAPOOH010000442.1 GCA_026713505.1 Chloroflexota bacterium
AGCGGGCCTTCACCGGTGACATCGCCCTTGGGACAGCAGGTCGCCGACGCCGAAATGGCAATGGAAGCGTCTAGCCAAGAGCTGATCGAGTCAGCGGTGCCCCTGGGTCTCTCCGGGCAGCCTGACGGTGCGGCGTTGGACTCGGTGGAAGCCCGTTTGGAAGCCATCCGCACTCAAATTGGCATTTGGGATTCGGCCAACGCCAGGCTGGAGGAGGCACGCCAGCGGCAAAGGTCCCAGGAGCAGCGTTGCGCAGCCGTGCTACAGGACACTGAGAGCGCGATGGCGGCGGAGCAGAAATCTCAACAGGAATGGCGGCAGTGGCTGCGGGACCGGCAACTGGACGAGGCGCTGACCCCGGAAGGCATGACCGTGTTCCTGGCCCGCATCGACACGGTTCGGGGCAGTCTGACGGAAACCCGGAGAATGAGAGACCGGGTCGCCGCCATCAAGGAGGGCATAGAAGGGTTCCGGGAGAAAGTGGAGCCTCTGGCCGCCGCCCATGCCATACCGTGTGCTCGCGAAAATTGGGGACAGGTAGCGTCCGCCGCCGACATGCTCATCGACCGGATGAACCGGGCCGGAGAGGCTCAGTCCCGTCGGGAGACGGCTCTGGGGCAGCATGAGGACGCACGCCGCTTGGTCAAGGACCGGCAGCAGCGCCTGAGAACGGCCCAGCAGGAACTGGATGGCTTCCTGGCACTTGGCGGCACTGATGACCCTGAGGACTTTCGCCTGCGCGCTCGCACCCATGAGACACGGCTTGAACTCCAGCGGCAGCGGAATGAACTCGTGCGTAGCCTGGAGTTGCTGAGCGGCCCCGGCGACAGCTTCGACGCCTTCCGGGAGCGCTTGGCTGGGACCGACCAGATCCAGCTCAATAAGGAATCCGCCAAGACGGCGGAACAAGAGCGGGAAATGGAGGAGCGCCGTAGCGGCCTTCAGGACGAACGGGGACGCATCAACCATGAGCTAGAGCAACTGACCGGAGAAGAGGAGTCGTCCCGGCTGCGGGCTCAACGGGAGACCTTGCTGGAAAGGCTGCGGGACTCCGCACGTGAGTGGTCGCGCCTCACCCTGACCGAAGCGCTCCTGGAGAAGACTCGCCAGAAATTCGAGATAGAGCGGCAACCCCGGGTGGTGCAGCACGCTCAAGACTTCTTCTCCTACATCACTGGCCAACGGTACACGCGCTTGTTCGTGCCGATCGGAGAACGCACCGTTACCGTCATGGACAGCACCGGCGGCACCAAGCGTCCCCAGGACCTCAGCCGGGGTACCAGGGAGCAGCTTTACCTAGCGTTGCGTTTCGGCCTCGTGCGGGAGTTCGGAGAGCACGCAGAGTGCCTGCCGGTGGTGGTCGACGAGGTGCTGGTGAACTTCGATCCCAACCGGGCCCAGCTGGCCGCCGAGTCTTTCGCCACTCTTTCCGAGACTAACCAGGTCCTGGTTTTCACCTGTCATCCCGATACGGCCGATCGGTTCGTCGACGCCGCAGGGGCCCGGGTGATCGAGGTGGAGCCGGTCGTGGGCACTCACTTCTAGAGCGGTCTGAATACCATAGGCGTACGAGGCGAGGGCGCTTCACTTAGGGAGGTGACTGGTGGCTGGCTTTCTTTCGAAGCTGCTTGGCAGAGCGAAGGATACGGCATTGGCGGAGTCCACCGGATTGCAGCAGTTGGCTCCCGAGTCAGGCAAGAAGTCCGGGCGCCGGGAGCCACCAGCGCAGATCGACTGGTCCGGTGCAGAGTACATCCCAATGCCACCTTCTCCGCCGACTTGGGAGGTGGATGGTCGTGATGAGTTCCATCGCGAGTACAACGACCCGACGATTGGGCCGGTGTTTCTGGCAGGA
>JAPOOH010000443.1 GCA_026713505.1 Chloroflexota bacterium
GCGACGGCCACCCCGACACCGCCTCCCACTCCCACACCCCGCCCCGCGACGGCCACGCCCGTTCTCCCGACGCCAACCCCATCGCCGACGCGTCCCGCGCCGACCTCCACCGCGACGCCTGCCCCCACGCCCACCCCGCCGCCGCCCGAACCGGAGGTGCTCTGCATCATGACGGAGGCGTACGCGACCGACCACATCATGGCCGTCATCGGCCAGGACCCGGTCCCCACGGCCTTCGACGATATCAACGGCGGCGGATGCGACTTCAACGTCGACATCCACGCGGTGCGGATAGAGCTGACCGGCGGCGAGCTTTCGCGGACCGTCGACGTCAGGCTGCCGGCGTTGGCTCGCAACCTGGGCGTACCGTTCCGCGACCTCGACGTCCCGCTGATCGACGCCGACCTGCCGGAAGGCCGCTACGCCCGCACGGTAACCGCGCTCGCCTGGGTCGAGGGCAGTGAGGCGGAGATCGAGATTCCCGGCTTCGAGGACGTCTACCTCGTGCGGGACCCCGGCTCCCAACAGGCGGACCTCTTCCGCCACCAGGGTCGGTGGGAGCGCAGGGGCTTCGTCAACTACGACTACACCGGCGCCTGGGTCTGCTTCACTTGCGACGCGAACTACGTCGCGACCGCGGCGGTGAGTGTGCGCGATGGCGCAGTGACGTCCGTCTCCTCGGCTGAACCGGGCATCCCCGTCATCACCGTACCGGACCGCTTCGTGCCCATTGCGGAGTTGTTCGAACTCCTGCAGAACGCCGTCGACCGGGGTGCGTACAACATCGACGTCAACTACGACGAGCAGTACGCCTACCCCACGACCTTCTTCATCAACTACGCTGCGGATGTCGACGACGAAGAGCAGGGCTTCACCGTACGCAGCTTCACGCCTCGCTGAAGCAGCAAGGTGACCGTTGTCATGTTGAGCGGAGCCGGAGGCGCAGTCCGCGCTTCAGAGGGCAACATTCTTCCGGGGTTCGTCATTCCCGCGAAAGCGGGGATCCAGCGTGCCCGCCAGGGCACACGGGGCGGAGGGGTGGGGATGGGGAATGCCATGCTGAGAAGGGCCAGGGAACGTTCGAACGCCTGTGCGCGTATCACTTAGTGAAGGGTCGGCAATAGCGAGGGCGAAGATGTTCAAGCGGATGAGCGTGGCGGTGGTAAGCGTAGCGATGCTCGTGCTCATCGTGGCATGCGGGGCAGGCAGCCCAACCCCTACCGCTACGCCCCTGCCTCCGGCGGCAACCCCCACCCCGACGCCGGTGCCCCCGGCGCCAACCCCAACTGCGAGCACCCCCGGCTCCCCTCAGGCGGCTCTCCTGCAGGGCCGGGAACGGTGGGAACAGTCCGGCATCGCCGACTACGAATAGACCGGCGCGTGGACGTGCTTCTGCCCCGAGGCATACCGGGCGGACACGCAGGTAACCGTGGACGGTGGCAAGATTACCGGTGTCAGTTCAGCTGACCCCGGCATCGCCACCATCCCCGCGCAGGAGCGCTTCGTTTCCATCGAAGGCCTGTTCATGCTCATCCAGGACGCCATCACGAACGACGCTGCCCGTATTGAGGTCTCCTACGATGAAGCGTACGGCTACCCCGTGGACCTGTTCATCGACCACGACGAACGCATGGCGGACGAAGAGACCAGCTTCGCGATAAGCAGCCTAACGCCGCGCTGACCGCCGCGCGGTGTAACCTCGGAGCAGCCTGTACCGGCGGAGGGGAGCATTGAGCAGACAGGTGCGCGTTGCGACGGCGGCAACGGCCATACTGCTCTTCATCGCGGCATGCGGGAACGGCGACCCAGCCCCCACGCCAACGTCCACGGCAACTCCTGTGTCGCCCACGCCTACCGCCATACCGGCGCCCGTGCCGCCGGCGCCAACGGCCACACCGACGCTCGCGACGCCGACCGCAACGCCCTCGCCCGTGCCCCCCGAGGCCATCCCCACGCCAACGCCGATGCCTCCCACTGCGACCCCGACCCCCACGCCCACCCCGGCGCCCCGGACGGCGACTCCCACGCGGCCACCCGTGACGCCGACAGCGGGACCTGCGACGAGCACGGCGGTCTGTCGCCTGACTCGGGCATACGCCCAGGACTTCATCATGGCCGTCATCGGCAAGGACCCCATCCCCACGGGGTTCGACGCCATCAACACCGGCGGGTGCGACTTCGGTGAGCCGATCTCCTCGGTACGCATCGAACTCTCGCAGTGCGCCCCGCGCTCCTGGGACGGTTGCACCACCGGCGCAGGCTACGAGTCGCAGGTCGCAGTCGTCCCGGTCCCCGGTGGCGGGAGCGTGCTCCCATTCCCGCTCGATGACCTCCGTGCGCCGGTCATAGACGCTGGTCTGCCCGACGGCATCTACCACCGCCAGGTAACGGCGATCACTCCCGAAGGAAACGCGTTACACGTACCGGGCATGGAGAACGTCCACCTCGTGCACGACCCCGGTTCGCTCCAGGCGAGCCTCCTTCGGCACCAGGGCAGGTGGATGCGGCTCGGCGTCGCCGATTACACCTACGCCGGCGTCTGGCTCTGCTCCTGTCCTCCTGCATATAGGGCCATAGTGGATGTGACCGTGCGCGACCGCCGGATAGCCGACGTCACTCCTGAAGACCCCGCCGTCGGCAGTATCCCTGAGCCCGAGCGCTACCTCGTGGAGAACGTGTTCGATCTCCTGCAGGACGCCGTCACGCGGAACGCTGACCGCATCTCGGTGGACTACGACGAGCGTTTCGGACACCCCGAAACGTTCCTCATCACCTACGACTACCAGGCAACGGGCGACGAGGTCGGCGGTGCGCTGAGGAACCTCACGCCACTGCGACCGTAGGTGTAACCTTCAGCCATGACACAGCGCGGCATGCGGAAGGAACAGACGCTCTTCGAGCACGTGCGCCGCCAGCACGAGGACGAGAACGCCCCGCTCGCGGCCCGCATGCGCCCCAGAACGCTCCAGGAGTACGTCGGGCAGCGTCACTTGCTCGGTGAAGGCCACGTGTTGGAGCGCGCCATCCGCACCGGCCAGGTACCCTCCATGGTGCTCTGGGGCCCGCCAGGCACCGGCAAGACGACGCTCGCGCGGGTCATCGCCGGCCTCACGAGGTCGCACTTCATCGGCGTCTCCGCCGTCACCTCCGGCGTCGCCGACCTCCGGCAGGCCGTCGAGGAGGCCCGCGAGATACGCGCCACCGAGGACCTCGGCACCATCCTCTTCGTCGACGAGGTGCACCGCTTCAACAAGTCGCAGCAGGACGCGATCCTCCCCCACGTCGAGAACGGCACCGTCACCTTCATCGGCGCGACGACCGAGAACCCGTCGTTCGAGGTGATCTCCGCCCTCCTCTCCCGCACGCGCGTCCTCACGCTCAAACCACTGACCGACGACGAGGTCGCGCAGGTCGTCCGCCGCGCGCTCGCCGACACCGAGCGCGGGCTCGGCAACGAAAGCGTCACGCTCGACCCTGACGCGCTTGCCTTCCTGCAGGAGGTCGCCTCCGGTGACGCTCGCGTCGCGCTGAACGGTATCGAGCTTGCGACCGAGATCGCGCTGCGCGGGGCGGACGGGACGATGGACCGGCGCCGCGC
>JAPOOH010000444.1 GCA_026713505.1 Chloroflexota bacterium
GAGGCCGGAGTCCGGCTCGTCGAGCAGCAGCAGTGCCGGACGGTGCAGCAGCGCCCGGGCGATGGCGACGCGCTTCTGCATGCCGTTGGAGAGGCCTCGCACGCGCCGCCGCGCCCCGCGCTCGGCGCCGACGTCGCGCAGCACCTCGGCGGCGCGCTCGTCCGGCCCCGGCACGCCGTAGAGACGGGCGTAGAAGCGGAGGTTCTCCTCCGGCGTGAGGTCGTCGTAGAGGAGCGTGCCGTGGCCGGCGTAGCCGGTCGCAGCCCGAACGTGTGAGGGCTGTCGGTCGGCGTCGAAGCCGGCCGTTGTCACGCTGCCCGCGGTCGGCTTCACGAGCGCTGCGGCGACGCGCAGGAGCGTGCTCTTGCCCGCGCCGTTGTGCCCGAACAGCACGAGCACGCGCCCCCATGCCGCGTCGAGGTCGACGTTGCGCAAGGCGTGGGTCGCGCCGTAGGACTTGGAGACGCCGCGCAGCTCCAGCGCAAGGCCGGAGCGCATGGCGGTTGGTGCGGGGTTCGCTGTCATGGGTCGGCGGCTTGGGGTCGTTCGGACAGTGTACCCTGTTCATAGGGTGGGGCGGTCCGCGAGCGGCCGCTGCGGGGGGCCGGGGGCGAGGTTGCGCGCTAAAGCGCGGGCCTCCGCAGGGGAACCCGTGTGCAAACCATCGCCCCACCCGGCCCCCCCAAGTACCCTCACCCTCTCCCCTTGTAGGGAGAGGGGACCAGACAACCGGAGGTGACAGCGTGGAAGTGTTCCGGCAGGTGGCGGCGACGTTCGGCAGGCGCGGCATCCCGAAGGGGATGGAGGAGCGCGTGCCGCCCGGCCAGTACGTGACGCCGAAGATGCCGGTGATGAGCATGTCGCCCACGCCGCGCATCGACCTCGCCACGTGGCGGCTGCGGCTGTTCGGCGAAGTCGAACGCGAGACGGAGCTGACGTGGGCGGAGTGGGAGTCGCTCGCGCAGGTCGAGGTGACGGCGGACTTCCACTGCGTCACGCAGTGGAGCCGGCTGAACGTGGGCTGGGAGGGCGTACCGGGTTCACGGGTGCTGGAGCTCGCGCAGCCGACGGCGTCGGCGCGGTTCGTCATGCTGCACTGCTACGACGGCTATACGGCGAACATCGACGTGGAGGCGCTGCGCTCGCCGGACGTGCTGTTCGCGCACCGGCAGGACGGCGCACCGCTGGAGCCGCAGCACGGCGGGCCGCTGCGGCTCGTGGTGCCGTCGCGCTACGGGTGGAAGAGCGCGAAGTGGGTGAGCGGGGTCGAGTTCATGACGCAGGACAGCCCCGGCTTCTGGGAGGGCTTGGGCTACCACATGCGCGGCGACCCGTGGCGTGAGGAGCGCTTCGGCAAGTGGCGGTAGAGCGCGGGAGCCGTAGTTCGGCAAGCCCGCTATGAAGGAGCTCGTCCTTACTCCTCGGCGGATTCCTCCTTCGGCTTCAGCCGCCTGTCGATCAGGTAGTAGCCGGCGCCCGCCAACACAGCCACGATGAAGGTAGCGGCGATGAGGAGGATGACTCGGTCGCTGACGTCGGAGTCGAAACCGATATTCTGGAGCACGGAGTACACGAGAACGATTGCTTCGACGAAGACCTTGACTCCCCACGCAAGAGCCGCCAGAGCACCGGCCGCTATCGCGCCTCGGACCAGTTTGGAATCCATGAGAGCCTCCGTTCTCCGCCTACGTCTCGCCACCGTGAATGGCCATATCACTGGCGCGATGGTACGGCTGCGATGACGGCTCCACAAACCGCGGCCGCAAGAGGAAGTACGCCACGGGAGTATGAGGGGGCTGCGAGATTCCCGCCTTCGCGGGAATGACCGGTAGGGGAGGGAACGACGAAGGGCGCCCACAAGGGGCGCCCCTACACGGTCGCTTGGGATGCGGTGGGTCAGACGGCGAAGGTGTTCAGCAGGGCCTCGGGGGTGCGGGCGGTGACGCGCTCGCGGACGCCGGCGAGGCGCTGGTCCAGCGAGGGGCGGGAGGGGTCCTGGTAGACGACGCCGAGGGGGACGCCGCCCTGCTCTATGATGTCGCGCGCCGCGGCCTTGCTGCCGGAGTCGTGGTCGTTCGGGATCTCCCACGCCAGGGGGTCGATGCCCTTCGCCTTGTTGCCTTTGAGGAGGGCGTAGGTGTCGTTGTAGGTGGTGCAGGGGGAGTTGACGTGAACGATGGAGAAGCCGTCGTGCTCCATGCCGCGCTTGATGAGACCTGCGAGGTCGCGCGGTTTGGTGGAGTAGCCGGAGGCGATGTAGGTGACACCAAGGGTGAGGTAGAGGTCCAGCGGGTTGAGGGTGGACTCCAGCTTGCCGTAGGGGGTGGAGCTGGTGACGGTGTCCTCGACCGTGGTGGGGGAGGACTGGCCCTTGGTGAGGCCATAGACGCCGTTGTCCATGATGACGGCGCAGATGTTGAGGTTGCGGGCCGCCTGGGGAGC
>JAPOOH010000445.1 GCA_026713505.1 Chloroflexota bacterium
CGGCGCGGATGAGTCCCATGCTCACGAACATCCGCGTCATCTCCACGTCCACCGTGGACTTGGACATGAGGTTGCCCGTGTGCTCCTTGTCGTGGAACGCGAAACTGAGATGCTGCAGCTTGTCGTACAGCAGGGTGCGGATGCGGTAGGCGACCCGTTGGGAGACGGCCTCCGCCATGTAGAGGTTGCCGTAGTTGAAGACGCTCCGCACGGCGATAACGCCGATGACGAGCAGGCCCAGACGTGCGAGGTCTCCGGTGTCCGCCTCCCTGCCTCCGGCGCCTACCGCGGTGTCGACCGCGGTGCCCACCAGCCTTGGCACCGCCAGAAAGAGTACCGACGCAGTGATGAGCGAGACCCAGGCTATGATGAGCCGCCCCTTCTCCAGGGCGGCGAGTTTCGTTATGCGCCAGAGAATTCTTTGCATCTAGGGTTATAAGCCAACAACGAGGGTGCGAATCCTGCCTAGTATACGCCACTTCCAGGGACTCGTTAAGGCCGTGCGCTTGCCGAGTGGCGCGTCGTTCGACGGTCTCAGCACAGACGGGGCTTCCAGGAGGGGTCGGGGTGCTACAGCGGAGGCGTGAGTTCGACGCCCAGTGCCTGTTCAACCCAGGCTGCCGCACGGAGCAGCTGCGCCTCCTGGAAGGGGCCGCCTGCAAGTTGCGCGCCGAGCGGCAGGCCGTCGCTCGCGAGGCCGATGGGAACCGAGATGCTCGGGAACCCGGTGAAGCTCCACGGGCTCTGGAAGCGCGTGTCGCCGGTCTGCGTGCGGTCGCGAGGGGCGGGTGCCGATGCCGTCGGCATGATGAGGGCGTCCACCTGTTCCATAGCGCCTGCCGCCAGCCTCTGCACCTCGCGCCGGTAGTCCGACGCCGCGACGTAGTCCCGCGCCGTATGCGAGAAGCCGTTCTCCACGTAGACGGTTATCTTCGGCCCGTACAGGCTCTCGTTGCCGACGTAGAGCGGCGTGTGCCAGACGGCCATCTCGGACTCCTGCATAACGCGGTGAGCGGCGTAGGCGCGTCCAAAATCGATGCCCGGGTCCACCTCTTCGATGACGGCTCCGGCGTTCGCCAACTCCTGCGCCGTCTCCTCCATCACGAGGCGCGTCTCGGCGTCGGCCTCGTTCACGAACCAGCCGCGCACGAGGCCGAGGCGCGGCGCGGGGAGGTCGCCCTGCACCGCGGCGACGTAGTCGTCCGGCGGAACGTCGGCGGAGAACGGGTCGTCCCGATCGTGCACCGCGAGCACGCTAAGCAGCAGCGCGACGTCCTCGACGCGCCGCACGAGCACACCGACGTGGTCGAACGACGTGGCCATCGGTATGACGCCGAGCCGGGGGATGCGCCCGAACGTGGGTTTGAACCCGACAACGCCGTTGTAGGACGCGGGGCGCAGCACCGAGCCCACCGTCTGCGACCCGAACGCCCACGGCACCATGCGCGCCGCGACCGCAACGCCGGAGCCGGTGCTGGAGCCGCCCGGGGTGTGCTCCGCGTTCCATGGGTTGAAGCACGGCGCGGGGTCGCCGTCGGCGAACTCGGTCGTGTGGAGCTTGCCGAGCAAAACGCTGCCCGCGTTCCGCGCGAGCACGATCGAGGCTGCGTCGGTGTCGGGCACGCGCTCGGCCCATATCTTCGAACCTGCCGCCGTACGGATGTTGGCGGTGTCGAAGATGTCCTTTGCGCCATAGGGCACGCCTGCAAGTGAGCCGCGAGGCGCTTCCGCGGCGTCTGCGGCGCGGGCCTCCGCCAGCGCCCGCTCCGGCAGTAGCGTCGCCCATGCCTGCAGTCGAGGCTCGAGCGCCTCGATGCGTGCGAGCAGCGACTCGGTGAGCTCGACGGAAGAGAGGCGGCGCGCTGCGATCTCGGCGGCGGCCTCGGTCAGTGACAGTTCGAAGGGTTCAGCCATGAGCGGCGATTGGGCAGCGGAGGGATCAGCGAACGCGCTTGGTGAATCCGAAGCGGACGCGCTTGCCATTGCGCGTTTCGTCCTTCTTGTTTATCCGCGCGATGAACTGCTCGGTCGTCTCGGCGGGCTTCTCTTTCTTCGCTTTCTTGATGAGGGGCATGACGTTCTCGCTAGTGTGTGAGTTGTGCTCGCGAGAGTATACCAGCACCTTGCTGCGGAGGACTGGCATCCAGGTGCCCGGCGTCGCTCCAGGCGAACAGCACGGTCCTGCCGTCGTCCCGCCTGCGGACGCGGGATACGCTCGCGGAGCGCAGGCCGCTGAACGACCAGAACGCCTCGTCGGGTAACTGCAGCATGCGCACGACGAGCGCGCGGAAGGCAGCTCCGTGTCCGACGACGAGCACGTCGCCGTTCGTGTGGCGCTCCTGCAACATGTCGGCGAACCCGCCCAGCCGGTCCAACAGTTCGCGGTAGGACTCGCCGCCGGGCGGCGCGAAGCCCAGGTCTCGCTCGTGTTGCACTGCTTTGATCTCGTCGTCCATCTCCGTCCACGTCTTCCCCTCCAGCTTTCCGAAGGAGACCTCGCGCAGACGCTGGTCAAAGACGATCTCGTAGGGGCCGGTGTTGCTCGCGGCGACGATGATCTCCGCCGTCTCGCGGGCACGGACCAGGTCGCTCGAGTAGACGGCTTCGAAGCGCGTGTCCGCGAGCCGCTGCCC
>JAPOOH010000465.1 GCA_026713505.1 Chloroflexota bacterium
CCGCGGCCAGCCCGGCCCGGCCGCGGACGGAGGCCAGGCAGCAACTCCGCTGGCGCCAGCTGGCCGCCCGCCAGGAGCAAGACTGATGTACCAACAGCATTTCGGGCTCACCCGCCTGCCCTTCCAGGCCCCCGACCACAGCGCGGAGCTGTTCGCCTCCCAGGACACGCTCGAGACCGCATCCCGCCTGCGGCACCTGCTCGACTTGCGCGGCATCGGCCTGCTCACCGGCGAGCCCGGCTGCGGCAAGACCAGTGCCTGCCGGCGCTTCGCCGACAGCCTCCCTGACAGCCTCTACAGCGTGGCCTATGTGCGCCTCACCACCGGCACGGTGATCGACACCTACCAAGCCATCGGCTGGGCCCTGGGGCTGGAAACGCCGCGCTACCGCGCCCCGGCCTGCCAGCGGATCCGCTGCGAGATCGAGCGCCTCGACGAAGCCGGCAAGCTGCCCCTGCTGATCATTGACGAGGCCCATTACCTGCGCCACGACGTGCTCGACGAACTCCGCCTGCTGGTCAACTTCGGCCTCGACTCGCGGCACCTGCTGTGCCTGCTGCTGGTCGGCCAGAGCGAGTTGCGGCGGCGCCTGGCGCTGGCCCATCACGAGGCCCTCTCCCAGCGCATCGTGATGCGCTACCAACTCAACGGCCTGTGCCGCGAGGAACTCGAGCCCTACCTGCGCCACGGCCTGGCACGGGCCGGCTGCGAATTGGAACTGTTCGAGCCGGCCGCCTGCCAGGCCCTGTTCCAAGCCTGCCACGGCCTGCCCCGCCAACTCAGCGCGCTGGCCCATCTCGCGCTGGCCGCAGCCGCCCTCGACCAGGCCAGCACGGTCAGCGCCGAACACGTCCGCCGGGCCTGCGAGGAACGCCGTCCGTGAGCGGCCCTGCCTGGCACCGCCTGCGGGCGCTCGCCGAGCGCCTGCGCGCGCTGCCCCTCGAGCCGCTCGCCGAGCGGCTCGGCTATGCGCGCCACCCGCAGCATCGCCAACGCTGGCGGCGCGACGGCTCCCTGCTCAGCATCCGCGGCGCGCAGTTCTTCGACCACGCCTGCGGGCGCGGCGGCGGTGGGGCCATCGACTTGGTCATGCACGTGCGCGGCTGCCGCTTCCGCGAGGCCGTCGAATTCCTCGAACAGCAGGGCGTCGGCCCGCACGCCGCCGGCACCCCCAGCGCCCCGCGCGTGCCGCCCGCCAAACTCTGCCTGCCGCCACCCCACGAGCGCCTCTGGCCGCCCGTGCGCGATTTCCTGCGCACCCAGCGCGGCCTCGCCGACGACCTGCTCGAGCTCTGCCAGCGCCAAGGCCTGCTGTACGCCGACGCCCGCCAAAACGCCGTCTTCCTGTGCCGCGATGCCCGCGGCCAAGCCGTCGGCGCCGAACTTGTCGGCACCCGCCCGGCGCCCGACGGGCGCACTTTCAAGGGCATGGCCCCCGGCTCCCGCAAGGCCCGCGGCGGCTTCTGGCTGCCCGCCCCCGAGCTCCCGCTCGACGCCCTGCTGCTCGTCGAGAGCGCGGTTGACGCACTCTCGGCGGCCCGTCTGCTGGCGGC
>JAPOOH010000446.1 GCA_026713505.1 Chloroflexota bacterium
CCCACGCCGCGCTCGGGCGACGGCAGCACGTTCTACAAGGTGAGCGGACGCGTGATGGGCGGCGGCTCGTCGGTCAACGCGATGGCCGTCGTCCGCCCCACGAAGCACGACCTCGACACGTGGGCAGAGCTCGGCAACCCCGGTTGGTCGTTCGACGAGTGCCTGCCACTCCTCCAGAGGATCGAGACCGACTCGGACTACGGCGGCAACGACATCCATGGAGAGGACGGGCCGTTGTACGTTTACCGGGCCTTCAGGGTTGACGAAGAGGAAAGCGCGGACGCCCCGGTGCGCGCGTTCATCTCCCGCGCGCTGAGCATGGGGCTGCCTATGTGCCCGGACCTCAACGTGCCGGCCCCTTACGGGGTCTGCAGTTCCGCCTACAACATCAAGGACGGTGTGCGTCAGAACACGACGGTGGCGTATCTCGATCCGGCGCGCGGGCGTCCGAACCTGGACGTCGTCGCCGACGCCCAGGTGCAGTCGCTCTCCATCGCGAACGGGCGGGTCAACGGGGTCGTCTACAAGCGCGAGGGCGAAGTGGATTCGGTGTCGGCGGAGGTCGTTGTGCTCTGCGCGGGCGTCTACCACAGCCCGCAGATCCTCATGCTCTCCGGCATCGGCCCGGCGGGCGAGCTGGAGCGCCTCGGCATCCCTGTCGTCAATGCGCTGGAGGGCGTGGGCGAGAACTACCAGGACCACGCCACGATGGAGATGACGTTCGAGGGGCGCAGCGAATTCAACCCGGACTGGGTCATCCCGCGCTTCCGCCTGATGTGGAAGAGCGACCCCGGCCTGCCGCACGGCAACTTCCACATCTTCCAGCGCCCGCCGACAGTGATCGAGGGACTGAAATCCATGTGGCCCGTGTCCGCGAACCTGCTCGAGCAGCGGGACAGGGGGCGCATCCGCCTCGTGAGCACTGACCCGGAGGACGTGCCGGAAGTCGAGGATGCGATGCTGCGCCACCCGGACGACCTGAAGGCGATGCTCAATGCGATGGAGTTCATCTACGAGCTCGTCAACCACGAGTCGATGGGGGAGTTCTACGGCCCGCTCATCTCCCCGACGCGGGACGAGGACTGGGCGGAGTTCGCCCGCAGCGCGCACGGCAGCTACCACCACGGCATCGGCACGTGCAAGATGGGCCCCGCATCCGACCCGATGGCCGTTGTCGACAGCAACTTGAAGGTGTACGGAGTCGACAACCTGTACGTGGCGGACGCGTCCATCATGCCGACCATCCCGCACGCGAACACGAATGTCACGTCCATAATGATCGGCGAGCGCCTGTCCGACATCGTCAAGGGCCTCGTCGCGTAGGGGCTGGCTTTGCTGCAAAAACCCCTGCTTGATGAATAAGCCCTGTCACTGATGAAAAAAGAGCGGCCCGCCGATTTGGCGGGGCGCTTCTGCGCGTTGGAGATCACTCGCTCCCCGTCAGACCGAATCCACCCACCAGGGAGACATAGTCCAGCGCATAGCGAATCATCCCTGCTGCGCTGATGGTTCTGACTATCCTGAATTGGGCTGCTCGCATAGGGCACATCCATGAAGGATGTTGCCCTGACGGCACTCTTGCCGTTGACAGGCCCGAACCTACCGCGGTAGGTTGAACCTTGTCGGCGGTTCTGGGGGGGTGTGTCGTCAGAGCGTTAATGGCAGCCTACCCCACGGAAGCGCAACACGGGAATACTCGCCGCTACCTGCGTCGCCGTGGCCTCCTCTTGTCCTGTTCAGCAAAGAGCGAGCGGCGTATCTCTCTCATCAAGGCCACGTCCTGCATGGCGAAAGGCCGACTGTCCCGAAAGTAGAGAACCTCAATGCGTTTACCCAGGTCCCTGACCACTCCCGCAGGGGGTGACCAGGGTGACGTTGTTCTGGGCGCCCGCGGGCAGCGCGGTCAGCAGCAGGACCGCAAGGATGAGAAGCGGCACGAGGGCGAGGCGCCTCTCAGACTTCCAAAATCGGGGGCGAGGGTAGATTTCACCGAAATGACAGTGACGCAGCAGACTCGCAATGGGTGTCGACGCGACGAATCCTCCCGGTTACATTCGCTGGTGATTATACCAATAGTCTAATGACTTATGGGTGATATTGCAGCATTCTGTGATGACGTTGCGATGACTTATTGGGGGGCGGGATTTGGCCGGATCACCCCTATCCTGTGTACCTGTCCCAACTGACGCGCATGGTGTTCTGCGTGGCGTCGTCGGCCGCTACGCCGTTCGCTGCCGCCGGTGTTGCGGTCCCGTGTACTTTGGCATCAGAATTGCCCTCATGATGCAAATACCCTGCCAACGGGGACTTTTGCAGCAAAGCCCGTAGGGGCTTGCCAGACGGCGTAATATAGCAGCACACAGAACGAGGGAGGATGCCATGACCACCGAGACGCAGACGACGCCACAGACGTCCACGTTCGCCATCACGGGCCCGTACCTGTCGGCAGGACGCACGAACATCGACCTTGCCCGTACCGACCTGCTCTGGCTGAGCTTGAAGGTCAACGCAGAGGGTGGCGAGAACGCGGTGCACGCCCACACGGACGAAGACCATGCGTTCGTCGTGCTGGAGGGTGAGGTCACCTTCTTCAACGAGCACGGCGAGGGGAAGGTGCTCGGCCAGTACGAGGGCATCATGATCCCGAAGGGCGCGTACTACCGGTACCTGAACACCGGCGGGAGGAACCTCTTCCTGCTGCGCGTCGGCGCGCAGATGGACACAAGCGAGGGCATCCAGACGCGGGTGAAGCCGGACGGCAACGCCATCCCCGCCGGCTCCGTCGAGAATTTCCACATCGACCCAGTGGAGATCGAAGGCAAGTTCTTCGGCGCGAGGTAGGAGTCCCCTCGTTCGTCATTCCCGCGCAGGCGGGAATCTCGCAGCCAAGGCGTATCGCTCCCGTTCGTGGTGAGCTTGTCTAACCACGGACGGGAGGGTTGCGTAGGCGTCGTTGGAGTTTCTGAGCTACCAGCCGAAAACGTACTTGTATGCTGCCACGAACACTGTGCCGGATATTCCCAGGCTGATGGCCTTTATGCTGCGGAGCTCGCCGTTCACCCCATCCTGGCGACCGCACCTCGTTGCTCCTCAGAGAGCGTAGAACTCTCTGGCGTTGCCGCCAGTGATACGAGCGCGTTGCTCCTCGGTGAGGTCTGCGCGGGCCATGAGCGTATGCAGGCTCTCGGGGTACTCGCCATCCCAGTGCGGAAAGTCCGTGGCGTACATGACGGCGCCGTCGCCGATGACCCGAAGCGTCTCTGCCAGAAGGGTCTCTTCGGCCTCGCAGGTGAAATAGACGTTGCCGTCGCGGACATAGTCGCTGGGCGGCCTCGTCAGGGTCGGCATCTCCCGCTCGCCTCGTAATCGGAAGCGCTCGTCCATCCGGTCCAGGAGAAATGGGACCCAGGTGCATCCGGCCTCGAGGAACCCCATCTTCAGCTTCGGGAAGCGCACGAGCACGCCCTCGCACAGGACGCTCGTGAGGTGCCGCATCTGCGCAAAGGGATGTCCCAGGGTGTGTACCTCTGCGAACTGCGGGAAGAGGTGGTGATAGATGCTGTCCCAGACGTTCCCGCCTTCGTGGATGGTGATCGGGCAGCCGAGGCGCTCGGCCTCGGCGTAGATGGGGTCGAAACGCGAGTCGCCGTAGACGTAGGGTCCCTCAGGGAGCATACCCGCCACCATTCCGAGGTCGAGCACAGCCCGCTGGAGTTCCTCTGCGGCGGCCGACGGGTCCTGCACAGGGAGGAGCGCGACGCCCTTGAACCGTTCGTCCACGCTGAGGTACTCGCTGTGCAGCCACTCGTTGTAGGCCTGGCAGCGGGCGATCGCGAAGCCGGGCTCCCGGATCTGGCCGTTGCGGAGGCCGACGGTCGGGAAGAGGACTGTCGCCGCCAAGCCACCCTCGTCCAGGGCCTGCTGCCAGGTTGGAGCATCGACGTCGAACAGGCCCAGGGTGCCCCCCAGGTGGCGGTCGAAGCCGTCGTTGGCGCTGATGCCCAGCGGGGAGCGCTTGTCGAAGGGTGGCGCTATGAACTGCCGCATGCGCCGGTCGTCATCGCGGACGTGGCAGTCGGCGTCGATCGGGCCGGTTGGTGCGATAGCCATAGGAGACCTCCCTTCAGACGAGCGCCCTAACTGTGCCACGGGCCAGGCCGCAAGACAACATGGCGTCGTGGAGCGGGCCCTCCGCGTTACCCCAGGGCGCGCCAGACGCGCTCGGCGAGGAGCGGCATGTCGACGCCGCTCACGTCGGCGCCCGAGCGGGCGAGCGCGTCGGCGACGGCGTTCGTGACCGCCACCGGCGCGGCGACGGTGGGCAGTTCACCGATGCCCTTGATGCCCAGCGGGTTGGTCGGAGACGGCGTCTGCTGGTTCTCCAGCAGGAACTCGGGCAGCGACTCGGCGATGGGTATGCCGTACGTCATGAAGCTTGCGGTCTGCGGCTGGCCGGCTGCCGAGTAGAGCATCCCCTCGCTCAGGGCCTGGCCGATGCCCTGCGCGATGCCGCCCTGTATCTGGCCGCGCACGATGACGGGGTTGATCATCGGCCCGCAGTCGTGCACCGCCGCGTAGTCGGTGAGGCGGACATCGCCGGTGCCCTCGTCCAACTCCACGACCGCAACGTGCGCGGCGAAGCCGAACGGGTTGGCCGGCAGCTCCCACAACAGCTCCACCGTGATGCCGTTCGCCGGGATGACGCCGCCTGCGGCGTCGAGCCGGCGCTTCACCTCCTGCAGCGCCATGTAGGCTGCATTGCCGCCGACCGCGAGGCCGCGGCTCGACGTCGTGCCGCCGCCCGAGGCGAGCTCGTCAGTGTCGCCGTGATGCAGTTCGACCATCTCCGGCGGTATGCCGAGCGTGTCAGCCGCGATCTGCGAGAACGACGTGGCAGTGCCCTGTCCGTGCGGCGATACGTCCG
>JAPOOH010000447.1 GCA_026713505.1 Chloroflexota bacterium
GCTATCGGGCGAGCCGGGCGCGGGACTACCGGCGGTTCTGTGCGGCGGCGCAGGAGATCGTGGCCGAGGGAATGGAGGCCACGGGCCTCTCCGAGAAAGAATATATGTGGCGGCACATGCGGATGCTGACGGTGACGACGGCGTCGCCGGAGTACATGGCCGGTGGGCATTACTCGGTGATGGAGTTCCGCCTGCGGCTGAAGGACCTGACGCAGGAGCTGCAGCGGCGGCTCTTCTACAAGACGGGCTCTGGACCAGGGCCGCGTTTGGAGTACTGGCTCCAGGTGGAGCCGCAGGGGATGACGGCGCATTTCCGGTTGCACGTGCATCTCCTGTTGTTCAACGTGCCGGATGACATGTTGGTCTGGCACGGTCCTGACTCGAAGGCGCGCCCTGGGCGCAAGATCAGCCTTGAGCGGTGGCTTGAAGAGATCGAGTCGCCGCCTGCAGGCGCTCGGCCGAGCTTTGCGCGGTGGCTGGTGCGGACGGGCTTCTGGCTCCTGTCGGACTGCCAGCGGGTGAAGAACTGGCGTGGCGCCCTGGACTACGTCTCGAAGGAGATGAACACCTCGGATATGGGCGGTGAGCCCAGCGCGGTGTTGCTCGACTGGATCTTCATGGACGAGGCCGTGGGCCGGCGCATACGGTCTGTGCGTTATACGGGCGCCTTCTACGGGGTTCTGGAGGACCCTGAGGACCTGACGGAGCTGGGCAGGTTTCGGAAGCGTGTGCCCCTATGGGAGTTGAAGGGTGTTGTCCGTGCGGAGCAGTTGGACGAGCACTTTGACTTTGAGAGGGGGCCGCTCCTGGACGATGACCAGGTCATGGCCATGTCGACTGCGGCCCTTCGCGAAGCGATGGGCTGGCTGATGGAGACGTCGCGGGAGAGCGTTGCGGCGTACCTTGAGCGGTTTCGGCTTGCCGGCCGGGAGCGTGAGCGGTGGCGCAAGGCGAGGGACGAGTATTTGCGCGGCTTTTGTGGGCGTTCCCGCAAGGAGCTTGAGCTTGCCTTGAAGCGGCCGCCTCGGGCGCTGGGTGAGCTGAAGGGCGTTGCGGACGGCGCGGCGCGTGCGGCGCGGGAGTACCGCGACTGGTTGGGAATGCCGTGCTGGTTGTCGTACCAGTCGGGGTTCCTGGCGCGGTATGTGGACCGCGCTTAGCAGGAGTCGCCGTGGCCCGGTGCGATCGGAGCCGACGCTTGACAACCCCGCCCGCTAGGTGGACAATAGTCACATAAAGTAAAGGAGGCGGGCAATGGAACGAGAGATCATGGACACATCCGCAGAGGCCAGAGCCATCATGTACGAGATGGCGATAGAACGAGCCGCAAACGAGGACTGGCTATCGTGGAAAGCTGCACGAGCAGCTGCAGGGTTGCCCAATGGCTGGGCAGCATGGCAGGTAGAAGAACATCGGCGCAATAGGGAGCGGAGAATCGCAGCCGGCGAATGTCTCCGGTGCTTCACCCCCGTTCCCAACACCCATTGCCCAGTATGTGGATTGGAGCGAGTGAATGGCTAGCATACAGAATACCCACCGTTGCGACGTGTGCAGTTGGGAAACGCGAATGACCACAGCGACGGGTAGGGCCATTCAGGCGCGGTGTAGGCGCTGCACACTAACCACTAACCACGAGCCCATTCGGAGGGAGCACGATGCAGACCGGGCCGGGTAAAGCCTATCGCAGGGGCATCAGCCTACTGGACGCGATGCGCGAGTTTGGAGACGACGAAAAGGCCAACGCGTGGTTCGTCTCGCAACGCTGGCCCAACGGCATCGAGTGCGTCCAGTGCGGGAGCCCCAAAGTGTCCCGTCGCAACAGCGCGCGCAAGACGCCCCTGTATCACTGCAACGCGTGCAAGGGTGACTTCACGGTCAAGGTAGGAACGGTCATGGAGTCGTCCAACATCCCCCTGAGCAAGTGGGCGATGGCTTTTTACCTTATGTCCACCAACCTGAAGGGCGTCAGCAGCATGAAGCTGCACCGCGACCTCGGCATCACGCAGAAGTCCGCATGGTTCATGGAGCACCGCATCCGTGAGACGTGGAACGACAAGATGATGGCGCGGTTCGGCGGGCGCCCGGTGTCCTACAGGTGCAAGCGGTGCCAGAGACTATTCGTTGCCGACAGGATGGGAGGAGAGCGCAATGCCTAAACAACGTGGAAGGCCGGTCAAGTACCTGTTGCCGGAACCCATCGACGCGACGCCGGAAGAGATAGCGCAGGTGGTGCTTCAAGCCCCGCCCAAGAAGATCTGGCGATTCGAGCAAGAGGCCGAGGCGCAGGGGCGCAAATCGCCCCGTCGCAGCAGCTAGGAAGTGGGCAATTGTATATAATTCCCAAGCGTATGAGGGCGAGGAGCTGAGGATGCTTGACCTCGAATGTGTTACACTTTGCGGTGTCACATATATCGAATGGAGTGGTCATGCAGCATTGGGTTCTCTTTACGTGTGTGCAGTGCGGTGGGCGGTTCTTAGCTTCGCGTAGTGATGTCAAGACGTGTAGCGAGCGGTGCAGGACCGCGCTTAGCAGGAGTCGCCGTGGTCCGGTGCGATCGGAGCCGACAAAGGCTGACCTGGTGGAGGCCCTTCGGTTGGCCAACTTTGAGTTGGGTCTTTGGAAGCATGCATTTGAGGAATTGGCGAAGCGTATGAGGGCGAGGAGCTGAGGATGGCGAAGGTATTGAGTCAGCATAGCTATGGCGGCGGTGCTGGGAGCCGTGAGCCGGCGCGGGTGCAGCCTCGGGTTGAGTCGCGGACTGCGTCGGCGTCGACTGCGCCGCCTCAGGCTCCCCAGGAGCCGCGCGGGGCTGAGTCGCATATCCCGTCGCATAATCCGACGCCGTGTCCGCGTGTGACGGCGACGAATACCTATTCGTGCATTAACGGCCGTCAGCAGGTGGACGTGTGGTATCAGGATGACTGCCTGGGGCATTCCTATGTGGAGACGTCGTACCAGTCGTGCGGCGGCGGGACTAATCCGCGGGACCCTACGCCCCCTGACCCTGATCCGAACCCGGATGGTGAGGTTTCTGAGTCCTGGGGGCCGTGGCTGGATGTGTCGGAGGGTCTCTGCCGTGGCGGCACGCAGCTGATTGAGCAGCGCCGGGTGTCCAATCGTGGGAACACGGAGACGCAGACGATATCGCGTGGGTGTTACACGCCGTATGCGGAGGGTCCTGCGGAGCGGGACCATACGCCGGTGGGAGGTCCTGGGCCGAACACGGTGGACTATACGCCGGAGGACATTGAGGCGGCCGGTGAGGCGGCGTCGGGGTCTCCCTATGGGGATGACGCCTATACGGAGGATTTCATCCGTGACTACCTGCGTGAGCAGGGCGGTGTGGACCATACCGGTGACGCCTCGGTGGTCGAGATAAACGGCGTTCTGCTCTACTGGGACGGTGATGTCAATAACTGGGTGCCGCACATTCGGGAGCGGATAACCCGTGACGACGGGATCGTGGTGAAGCTGCGTCGGGACGCCGAGGGCAAGGTTGTCGTTGAGGACGGCAAGTACATGTATGACCCCACGGTCACGTCGTTGGTGGCCTTTCATGAGGCCTGGCTCACGGATCGTGGGTTCAAGCGCACTGGCGGCATGGGCAATGAGTGGTACAACCCGGAGACGGGGCAGTATGCGGAGATTGACGCTGAGGGAAACTTGGTGAACTCGGCGTTGAACCCCTCGGCCGAGATCTTGTTGCATGTCCAGGGCTTCCGTGATGCCGGGGGCATGGGCAATGAGTGGTACAACCCGGAGACGGGGCGGTACGCGGAGATTGACGCCGAGGGCAACATTGTGGACTCGGCGTTGAACCCCTCGGCCGAGATCTCGTTGCATGTCCAGGGCTTTGAGTCTCTGAATGATGCGCATACGGTGGTGCGGAGCGTTGAGGACCCCACGGTGCTCTTTGAGAAGCGTGGGGATGACTGGGTCCGGGTTGTGGTCAACCCGGACGATGAGGCGGAGGACCCGTTCATTGAGTGGGTGGCTCCGCTGACTGTGACGGAGCAGTTGGCCGCGCAGGGCTTCGTCTGGGAGGACGAGGATGCCGGCATTGTGCGCCACCAGGAAAGTGATAAACTGTGGCAGCGTGATGGTGACGCTTGGCGCCGGGTCTTTGTCCCTGAGGTGATTAGGGAGTCGTTGGGCATTCATATGTCTGCCCTGGAGAGTCCCGGCGGCATCGTCGGGTTGAGCGCGGCGGCGACTGTTCGTGAGCGTGCGGTTGAAGTGTGGGCGCGTCAGCCGAGTGAGCGGGTAGTGACTGATGAAGCGCAGGCGTATTTAGCCGGGATACCGTTTGGCC
>JAPOOH010000448.1 GCA_026713505.1 Chloroflexota bacterium
GCGCTCGCCCGTGAGCTCGGCGCGGACGACACGATCGACCTCGCGGACTGCCCGACGCCGGAGTCGCGAATCGAACGCGTTCGCGAGCTGACCGGCAACGGCCCTGACCTCGTCGTGGAGGCGTCTGGGGCACGTACGTCCGTCCACGAGGGTTTCCAGATGGTGCGCTACGGCGGCAAGTACCTTGTCATCGGCCTCATCCTGCCGACCTCGGTGGAGATGGACCCGTCCCGCATCGCGGCCAAGGACCTCACCGTCGCGGGCGTGGTCGGCTCGAAGGTGGAGAACATCATCCGCTCCATGCGCATGATGCGGACGCGCATCGACGTGCCGGTGGAAAAGATGATCACGCTCCAGTACCCGCTGGCGCAGGTGAACGAGGCGCTGCAGTCCCACGTCGACCTCTCGGCGATGGTGCCGGTCGTCAACCACTCGCTGACGTAGGGCGGCGTAGACGGAGTGAAGGGCAAGGCGCGTTTGACCGGAGGGTGGTGCCTGGCGTGCGGGAGCGTTGCCATGCTGATGGCTGCCGCATGTGCGCCGGAGTCAACACCCACTCCGATAAGTCTGCCTGTACCCGTACCCACACCTGCGGCAACACCGGTGGTCACGCCTGCACCCACGGCGACCCTGAACCCGGCCTTCATACCGGGTCCGCTTCTCCTGCCCACATCCACTCCCGCCTCGACACCCACACCGACGGCCACTCCCACCGCGACACCGGTGCCGACCTGGACGCCTACCCCTTCACCAACGCCGACCGCGTCTCCCACACCAGTGCCTGAGGGGCAGATCTACGCCAGATTGGGCTCCGGATGGGCATGGCACGACCTGGCTGCACTGCTGAGAGACTACCCATGGCTCACTTTCCACGGGGAGGACTTCAGCGTGCGGGGATTCTCCCTGGACTCCAGGTGCAGCAGTGAGCGCCGGTCGTACGAAGAGGAGGGTACGGGGAACCACTACGCAACGCCGGACTGCATAGAAGATTACAAGGTGCGTTGCGCGGAGAGATTCAGAGAAGAGTTGATCCCCGGAAGGCCCGGCTGCCTGGACGATGATCACAACTCAGGATACGGCACACACGTCCTGGATCTTGCAGGGCTCGGCGTGCTGGACAAGTCATGGGCTGCGGATGGGCTTACACAGGAAGAGCTGGAGGTGGTCTACGATATCGAGGGCGTGGTCAACAGTCGTGGAAACAGGGCAAGGCTTGCGGGCAGCTTCGGAGACGAATGGACGGCATTGAGGATAGCCGATATGCCGTTCCTGCAGACCCTGGAGCCCGCGGACCAGGTGATACTGGGTGGACTGTCCATCGTTGCGGGCTCGGAAGTCCGCCTCCGGGCGGTCCTTACGCATCCGTTCCTGCGTGGCGGCATCACGGATGAGATGACGAGCGTCTTCGCGCCTATGAGGCGGGTGATCCTGGACGGACTGCATGAGCATGGGCTCACGGAAGCTGAGATCGCCGCCAGTTTGGCAGCCCTGCTGGACAGTGCCAGCCAGTAGCAGAGCTGGATTCTTGTTATACCGAGCCACCAGGACGCGAAATCCAGCACCTTGAGTGGAACTGACATTCGTAGGCATTGTGCCGCCATGTACAAGCCCCCGCGCCGTCGTTTCACGGCTGAAGGTGGGCTCACCGCACCGGGCGCAGGCGACCGCCGGGATGCGCTCGACCAGCACATAGCGCTCGTCGACGTGGAACATCTTCTTGACGAGTTCCTCGCGGCTCTCCGTATGGTGGCAGATCGTACACTCGAACATCTCTACCCCCGTACCATCCTACTGTACTCCGATGAGGATGCGGCAGTGGTCGCTTGAACCCCACTGTGCGGGGTCGTTCATCGCATGGACAGTGATGTTCTGGTCAAATCCCTTTGATGCGAACACATAGTCCAACTGGTGGCCGATGAGGGCGCCAGTGCTGCGCATGCCCTTCATTTGCTGAGCAGAAAGGTAAGTGGGAACGTTCTCGGTATCCGATGGCAATCCCGGTGGAACGGGGTTAGCTTGCCTGTCGGCATTCGGCCAACGCGGGCCAATGAACACGAGCCCGAGCGCCTCCATCCGGTCGAATACCGTAGTGTCACGTGGTTGGAGGGAATACCTGGTTTCCTGGTAGATAGTGTTGAGGTCGCCCGCAGCGAGGATGCGGTGTGAAGCCGGATTCAGGTGGCCAATGAATGCCGAAAGGTCAGAGATGATTCGGTGTGCCGATGCGTCGGCGTAACCTGCGCTCCATGAGGTCTTGACCATCGGTTTGACCCAGCGGGCGTACATCGAGAACACCATGAACGGTTCACCATCAGGGAGAGGCGTCACTCGCGCGGCTGCGATGGTGTTCGAATCACTTACCGCAACCTCATACGGTTCGACACTCACTTGCGCGACGTTGACCGGCTTGAACCACTCGATGTTCACCTTGTCGGACAACTTCACCACCAGGGGCCATCGGTCGTATCCGAGAGTCCTGTCAGGCGGGTAAGGACTCGTCTCTGCTGACGGCGGAACAGTGGCTGAGTCCCCTTCTTGCAGAAGAGCGATGTCTATGTCCATCTCCAGGAGTTCTTCCCAAGGCGATGAACGCTTGGCGATGTTCCAACACACAATCTTGACCACTCGCGAATCTCCTCTATCGCAATGAACTTTTGACCCGTGTATTCACAGACCCCCCGCACGGCGAACCTGCCCGAGAGGTGCTTCGGCTTCGCTCAGCATCACAAGCCTGCCCTACATGCTCGGCCGGAAGCGGCCCCAGACCTCCCAGAGGGCATGCGTGACCTGCCCGACGGTGGCATGCTCCACGGCGTCGAGCAGCGCCTCGAAGACGTTGGCGTCGGAGACGGCGGCGGCCTGCAGGCGTTCGAGGGCGGCTGAAGCCTCTGCCGCGTGTTCGCGTTTGAATGCCCGGGTGCGCGCAGCCTGGGAGCGCTTCGCCGTCATGGGGATGTGGACGAGCTCGCCGCGCGGTCGCGCCCCGTCCCGGCTCGTGAGGTAGTTCACGCCCACGACGCGCCGCTTGCCGTCCCTCATCGCCCCGCGTTCGCGCTGCACCTCCTCCTGGATGGCCGTGCGGAAGTACTCGTTCTCGATGGCAGGCAGCACCCCGCCCTGCTGGTCAATCTCGCGGAAGATGCGGTGCACGGCGCGCTCCACCTCCGCCTCCAGGTACGTGAGCCCGTACGCGCCCTGGTTGAGGTTCTCGATGTAGCCGAAGTCGCCGCTCTCCACGAGCGGGATCTGCTGGCTGCCCATCGCGAGCAGGACGTCGTCCTCCTGGGGCGTGGTGTATGTCTCCTTGTAGGAGTTCGTGTGGAGCGAGTTGGTGTTGTTGTGGAGGGCGTGCTCCGCCTGCAGCGCGACGCGGGTGAGGTTGTGCAGCGGCTCAGAGTCCTGCAGCGAGCGCCCGGACGTCTGGCTGTGGAAACGCAGCGCGAGGCCGGGACCCTCGACACCGTAGCAACGCCTGAGCGCGACCGCCCAGACGCGCCGCGCGACGCGTCCCAGCACGTTGAACTCCAGCTCGGAGCCGGACGTGAAGAAGAACGAGAAGCGGCGCGTGAACTCCTCGATGGGCAGCCCGCGCGCCCGCAGTGTCTCGACGTACGTGAGGCCGTTTGCGAGCGTGAACGCGAGCTCCTGCCCCGGGTTCGCCCCCGCCTCGCCGATGTGGTAACCCGAGATGGAGAGCGGGTACCAGCCCGGCGCCTCCCGCATCGTGTACTCGGTCATGTCGGCGATGAGCCGGAGC
>JAPOOH010000449.1 GCA_026713505.1 Chloroflexota bacterium
CTGGCGGCGGAGATGCTGGACATCGAGCTGGTCGACCACGTGGTCATCGGCGGGAAGCGGCACGTCAGCCTCAAGAATCGAGGCCTGATGGGGACCTAGATCCCCGCCCACGCATGAGGCCGAAAGGAGGCCGAAGGATGAGAGAGAACGGCATGACCGAGGGAATAATGGGAGGAGACATCCGGAGCGCGCCCATCAAGTGGAAGGTTCTAACGGCGGGAATGATGTGGCGAGGCAGCTTCGTCGTCCTGGCGGTTCGGGACCCGCACCCGTTCGCCTGCACGGCGTACGACTACGACTTCGACGATCCGCCCGAGGAAATGGAGGCCCACCTGAGCGCGTGCCGCGAGACCTGGGCAGAGGTATGGGCCTTGGAAGGCGACACCCTAGAGGAGGCGAGACGGGCTCTGAAGGAGTCCCGCTTTCGGGGGATCGCATACCACGTGAACGACTGCGAGCTCCTCGACGACCGTCCCCCTGAGGACGCTCTCCAGCGCAGGTAGGACCGAATCGACCAGGGAACACGCCGCCCGGCCCATCACGCGAGGGACTCGCACCTCGCGCATCGAACCAACTCACACCACGAAGGAGGACGCAATGCTCGCGACTCAAACCTTAGACCCTGAAGACCCCGTATCCGGTACGGGGCAAGTTCTGTACACGATCAGCGCGGGAGGCTACTCGGCGACCGCGGACGCCTTCGCCCGCGACGAGAGGACGGAGGGCCTCTGGTTCGTCTCGATGGTCGGCTCGCAGACGGCGCTCAAGGCGATCTGGGCGTCGCTGCTCAAGCAGCAAGGGGACGCCGCGCACATCATCCGAGGCGCCGACGGCATGTTACTCAGCGGAGACTACCAGCGGTGCGTCATTCCCTTCGAGACCATCGGCACCTGGACGACGAAGATCGCCCGCCTGCCGGTGTCCGGGGGATGGCACGCGCTGGTGTACACGAAGCAGGCTGAGGACGGCTTCGAGAAGGACACTTTCCTGCTCCTGGCGCGGTCGGTCGAGGAGGCCCCGGCGCTCCACCACCGCTTCCTCGACAAGCGCAGCCCGCTTCCGCTACACGGCTCGTGGGCAGGCTGGCTCTGGGAGCGGGGCATCGAAGAGGGTGAGATAGTCCCCCTGCAGTCGGTGGGCATCTCCGCCTACAGGTGCTCCCCCAAGAGCGATAAGCTCCGGGAAGACCTGTCCGCCGCGGTGGCGTCGGGCAGGCTGACGCTGCCCAAGGAGGCGTCCGATGGATAGGACGCTGAAGCGGGCCAAGCGCAACAACAAGCGGCGGGGCCGGCGCAACCACGCGGCCTGGCAGCGGTTCTGCCCGGACGGCATCCACTGCCGCTACTGCCCGCACGACGGCTCCCGGCACCTCATGAGCTCGGGTCAGCCGCATTTCTTTCGCCCCGCGACGGAGGCGGAGAGGCGCGACCCCTGGGTCACGCTCTACCGGCACACACTGCCGGACGGCGGCTCGGCGCCGGTGCGGCGGATGACCGTCGCCAGCCGCGCCGAACTGATCACCGCCTACTGCGCGGCCTGCGCCGAGAGCATGGATACGGACCAGGTGCTGTGCTACCAGAGGAATCTCGCCATAGGGGAGGTGGTCGGCATCGACACATCAAGCAAGGACATGGCAATCGCCGCCTGAGAGCGGCGGGAAAGGAGAGACGACATGAGACTGGAAGCCCAGGCGAAAGGGGGGGACTATCCCACTCCCGACCGGGTGGTGGACCTCATCGCCGACCTGATTCGTACACCAAAGGGCAGCTACTTCAGGGACCTGGAGACGCTGCGCATCCTCGACCCCTGCTGCGGGGCCGGGGACGCGCTCCAGCGGCTTGCCGAGGGCCTCAACCGGCCCGACGCGGTGTCCATCGAGACCTACGGCGTGGAACTGCACCGGGAACGCGCGGTGGAGGCCGAGCGCCGTCTCGACCGCGCACTGGCCTCGGACCTGTTCGCCACGTCGATAGCGAACGGGGCCTTCGGCCTGCTGTACCTGAACCCTCCGTACGACTTCGATTCGGGCGGCGACAAGCGAGCCGAGCACGCCTTCCTCATGCACTGCACGCGCTACCTTGCGGAAGAAGGCCTGCTGGTCTTCATCGTCCCGCGGCGGCGCCTCGCGGTGTCGGCCCGCTACCTGTCCACGCACTACGGGCGGATGCAGTGCTGGGCCTTCCCCGACCCTGAGCGGGAGGACTTCGACCAGGTGGCGCTGCTCGGCTACAGAAAGAAGGACCCAGTACCGGACGCTCCCGCCGAGAAGAGAGTGCTGGAGTGGGCCTTCGGAGAGCCGGAGGCGCTGAGCGCCCATTCCTACCCGAAATTCACACCGGCCACGACGCCCGGCGGCGACGTCCTGTTCGCCACGCGGACGGTCGATCCCGTCGCGGCTGCTGCTGAGGCGCGCCGGTCGGGGCTGTGGGCCAACACGGACATCACCGACACGCTGTGGCCCGCGTCGGACACCCGCACACGTCCGCTCATGCCCCTGAAGAAGGGACACCTCGCCATGCTGGTCGCGGCGGGGGTCCTCGACAACCTCGTCCTCGAGTCGGAGGAACGGCGCATCCTGGTCAAGGGACGCACCGGCAAGGAGATGACCCTCGTGGAGGACTCCCCGCAGAAGGAGGTCCACCGCGAGAAGCTCGTGACGACCGTGGTGGCCCTCGACCTGGACAGCGGCGAGGTCGAGGACATCGCGGCGTAGACGGACGGCCCGCGCTACCGGGCCGCATCCCCACGAGGCTCCGCCATCCCTCTACGGGGACGGCGGAACTCGCCAACTCTGCCCCGTTCCTCGGTCGCAGTCGAGGACAGGACCTGATGCGGGGCCATCGGACGCAACATTCCCACATATCAAGGAGAGGAAGATGAACGAGATGCAGACGACCATGGTACTCGAAACCTGCTGCCGGTGCGGGCAGCCCATCGGACCCGACGAGCCCTACATGCAGAGCGCGTCGGTGGACATCGACGAGTTTAGCCGGAAGCCAATCTCCTTCGCGGCCAAGTCGTACCACCTGACGGGACCCTGCCATGACGACGCCAGGCGCAGGGAGCGCGAAGAGCTTGACGCACTCAGGGCCTCCCTGAACGCCGCATAGCCTGCCACAGGCAGCAAGGCTCGCACCGTCGAGCCGCATGACGAGGTCCTTCCAAGGGCCGCGCGACCGGAAGACATCGGAGACGGATAACCGGCAAGACTGCCGGCACAAAAGGAGAGGGCGCCTCACGGGCGTTCCTTGGGCTGCCTCAAGTAGGTGTCCTCTCCACCTCCTTTGGGGGGTGGCCGAGGTGCGCCTTTCGACAGGCGGTCGACAGGGGTTCCGTGGATGCCCTTACGAAAGGAGACATTCCATGAACCTCGGAGAGTTCATAGACAACTTCAAGGAGGCGATAGCGCGGAGGGTGGTCGAGTCCTACCCGCCGCTCTACCGGCCCTCGGACAACGGCGGCGTGATCCCGTACCTGCTCCGAAAGCCCCTGGGGGCGCAGGCAGACGCCATCAGGGGAGCGGCGCTCTCGCTCAAGGTCCACCGGGGCACGACGGTGGTGGGAGAGATGGGTACGGGCAAGACCTACATCGGGGCCGCCGCCGCATACATGGCGGGCTTCCGGAGGGTGCTCGTCATCTGCCCGCCGCACCTGACGAAGAAGTGGAAGCGGGAGGTGGAGCAGACGGTGCCCGGCGCGCGCGCCGCCATAGTCACGTCCATCACCGACCTGGAGCGGCTGCGCTTCTCCACC
>JAPOOH010000450.1 GCA_026713505.1 Chloroflexota bacterium
CCTTGCCTGCTACTCCTGTTGCGGCTTGAGCAGGTCCTCCACCGAGCGCAGGCCGGGGTGGGCGTCCGCCACGTACTGCGGGATCAGGAAGGCGCTCTGCCAGGCAACACTCGCCAGGCTGTCACCGATCTCGACAACCGTGCCAGCCTCCGAGGCTTCGGTCCACGCAGCCTGCTGGTTCGGCAGCCAGATCTCCATCGTGACGTTGGTGTCACCGGCGGCCAGCGCCTGCATGAGCGGGATGGTGCCGCCAGCCACCGAATCGGTCGGGTAGCCGTAGCCAGCTTCGATGACGAGCCTCGCCACTGCGTTCTGCAGCAACGCCGTGCTCCAGTTCAGGTCGGAGAAGATAATGGTCGGCTTGCTGTCGTCGGTCTCAACGGGAGCTCCGCCCGCGACCGCGGCCATCTTCCCGAGCGCCTCGGGCGAGACCCAGGCCGTCCACTCCTGGGACTGCGCCATCCACCAGGCAGCCACGTCCTGGTAGTCGTCGCCGGTCTCGTCCAGGCGGCCGAGCAGCGCGTTGACGGCGTCGTCACTCAGCGTCCAATTGCTGAGGAACTCGACTACGTCGGGCGCAGTCTCCTGCAACTCGGTGCGCACCGCGATCAACACGTCCGCGTCCGAGTACTCGCAGGCCTGCGTGATGTCCTCAGCCTCGGTGACCGCGCTCATGTGGTCCCAGCACTCCGCCGAGTAGGCCGGCTCTTCCAGGCGGTAGAAGCCGCCGTACTGGTTGTTCAGTTTCGCCGGAAGCGTCTCCGGGCCCCAGTAGTAGAAGAGGATGTTCTCGCCCTTCTCAAAGGCGCCGAGGATCTCGGCGTTCAACCCTTCGTAGGAACCGGGGTTGATAAGCTCGACCACGTCCTGCAGACCGTAGCCGTACACCTGCTTCTCGTTGACGACTTCGCACTCCCAGCCGGGGATGCACGTGACCAGACCGGCCTTGCCCGCACTGTCCGAGCGGACGAAGAGTTCCCAGTAGGCCGGTGGCACCGGAGTCGGCGTCGCTGTCGGCACCGGAGTCGGCGTCGGGGTCGGGTCCTCGCCGCACGCTCCCAGCACGATCGTCATCAGGGCTATGAGCCCCACTACCAATAGATATCTCATTGTCTTCATGCAGTAACCTCCTCCTTTTTTGTTGTCGGGCCGCTCTCGCGTGGTTCCGCCGAGCGGCCTCTGCATGACCTTCCCTAATGACCGCCGGTAAGCGCCTGCTGGCGCTCCCTGGCGGCTGCCTGCGTAAGGCGGTCTATGATGATGGCGAGCACCACGATGCCGATGCCGCCGAAGAGCGCCTTGCCGGGTTCCAGCCGGCCCAGAGCGCGGTTCACGTCTTCGCCGAGTCCGCCTGCGCCCACGAGCGACGCGATGACCACCATAGCCAACGCCATCATGGTCGTCTGGTTGATGCCCGCCATGATAGTTGGCACGGCCATGGGTATCTGCACCTTCCACAGGAGCTGGCGCGGGGTCGTTCCGAACGAGCGCGCCGCCTCCACTACTCCGGGAGATACCTGGCGGATGCCGAGGCTCGTGAGGCGTATCGCCGGGGGCACGGCGTAGATAACGGTGGCGAAGATAGCGGGCACATTGCCGATGCCGAAGAACATCACCGCCGGTACAAGGTAGACGAAGCTCGGCATCGTCTGCATCGCGTCGAGCAGGGGGCGAAGCATCGCGTCCAGCGTGTCGCTCCGGGCGATGACGATGCCCATCGGTATGGCGATTGCAATCGATATGGTGACCGCCACGACGATCAGGGCCAGGGTTTCCATGGCGCTGGGCCAGAGCCCGAGGGTGCCAAGCCCCGCAAGGGTAGCGGCCGAGAATATGGCGATCCTCGGCCCGGCCAAACGGAGGCCGAGCAACATTACCCCGATGATCAAGACCGGCCACGGGATCCAGAGGAAGACTTTCTCCACAGCAAGAAGGAACTTCAGTACCGCATTTGAGATCGCATCGAACAGGAAGGCACCCTCCCGTGTGGTCCAGAAGATCGCGGTATCCACGCACTCGGAGGTCGCCCGGCCAAGGTTGTCAGGGGTGGCGCCGTCCGAGCAGACGCTGCCGAGGCGCTCGCTGATCCCGAAGAAGTTCTCCGGGGGTTCAACTTCGGTGCCCCAGAGCCCCACGAAGACAACCGTCACGACCAGGAGGATGGCGAACCCGCCGCCGTAGACGTACCGGTCCGGCAGAGCGGCCAAACGCCGCCACAGGCTTCCGCCGTTGCCGTTTCCTGTTGGTGATATCGCTGCCATAGGCGGTCTCCTAGTTCGCGTCAGCCCCGATGCCGATGGCACTGGTTGCCGCGCTCTCCTCCGCCTCCGCAACGCTCTCACGTTCCATCATCTCGATGACCGAGCGAGGCACGATCTGACCGATCAGTCTGCCATCGGCGTCTATGAGGGGTTGAGGTCCAGACATGTGCCGCACGAGCGGCAGCGCTGCTGAAACCGACATATCCTCCGACAGCGGAGTCACATCGTCCAGGAGCACCTCAGTGCAATCAGAACGGTCGCTCTGTTTCGCTTCGGCGAGCTTTGCGAAGCTCACCGCGCCAACGTAGGTGTTGTGCTTGTCCGCGACGAAACCGCACACCTCGCCCTGCTCGCCGAGCGCATTCATTGCCTCTTTCGGCGACATGTCCGCGTGCAGCTTCACCTGGACGGGCTCCATGATCGTCCGCAGGGTGACCACGGAGGACTTCCGCACGTCACGCACGAATTCGGCGACGTAGTCGTCGGCGGGGTTGTCGAGTATCTCTTCACCGGTGCCCATCTGGATGACGGAGCCGTCGCGCATGATGGCGATGTGGTCGCCGAGTTTCAGCGCCTCGCTCAGGTCGTGCGTGATGAAGATGATGGTCTTGTGCATCTGCTGCTGCAGGCGCAGCAACTCGTTCTGCATGTCCCGGCGGATGAGTGGGTCCAGGCCGCTGAAAGGCTCGTCCATCAGCAGCACGTCCGGGTCCGCGGCGAGCGCCCGGGCGAGCCCGACACGCTGTTGCATGCCGCCGCTCAGGGCATTGGGACGGAACTGCTCCCATCCCGTGAGGCCCACGAGGTCCAACACCTCGTGAGCGCGCTCCATGCGCTCATCCCTTTCCATACCCCGGATCTCCAGGCCCCAGGCGGCGTTCTCCTCCACGGTCCGGTGGGGGAGCAGGCCGAAGTGTTGGAAGACCATCGCTGTTTTGGTGCGCCGATAGTCGGTAAGCTGCTCTTCGGTGTAGCCGAGGATGTCCTCGCCGTCCACGGCGATGGAGCCGAACGTCGGCTCGATCAGGCGCAGCAGCGTTCGTACGAGCGTGGACTTGCCGCTGCCCGACAGGCCCATAACGACGAACGTCTCCCCGGTCTGCACGTCGAAGTTGACATCTCTCAAGCCGACCACCAGGGCTGACTCCTCGCGAAGTTCCGATTTGCTCTTCTGAAGTAACTCGTCGGTCAGTTCCGTGGGCGCGCCGGTACCGAAGACCTTCCAGAGGCCCCTGACGCTTACTTTCGGTTGTGTGCCGTTGTTGCTTGCCGCCATACGTCAACCTCCCCCCACCCACGCCTAGAAGCGCACGGCTCAGTTTAGATTCGCTCGGTGGGGGAGGAACAAGTGAATTGCGAGGGACGCGAAACTACGCGTGCGCGCTCGGGTGATTCAGAGGGCTGGTGAGCTATATACCCGCACGCCACCCGGTGCGAGCGCCCTCTTGTCACTGTTCAGGGTTTACCCTAGCCATTTGAACGGAGGGTGTCAACGCACGGAATCCGCCAGCGCTCCGCCGCATTCCGGCGGATTCCGGTGGGCCCGTCCTGGCGATCAGGATGCGGCTGCACAGAGGCGGCCTGCCGGCCGGCCGGAGCGTGTTCACGGGAAGCGGCGCCTTCCGGGTGCCGCGAGTGCTGAAACCCGGGGGCGACAGGGGCCGACATCGGATAGCTCAGGTGTACGACTTGATGGCTGTTTTCGTCGCCGCCACGCCGCGCAACGGCCAGTTCCGTGCAAGTCACTCCCTGCCGTCAGGTTGAGGCGTTTCCTCCGCGCCCTGCGGCGCGGGCGTTTCCTCCGCCTCTTGCGGCGCGGGCGTTTCCTCCGCCTCTTGCGGCGTGGGCGTTTCCTCCGCGCCCTGCAACGTGGGCTGCTCCTGCCGCTCACGGCCAGGAAGGAAGCGCGCGGCTTCAGGCACGAGAGCCCCCAGGATCGCCAGCGCACCCTGTGTCCAGCCGTTCACCGGGCGCAGGCAGATGTACTCCGACGTCAGTTCAAGATCGGCGATGCGCTCGAACTCACCACCCGTCGGGTGATGCCCCAGCGGCACGATCGTCTTGTCCCCTTCTTTGCGAGTCTCGCCGTAGGTGAAGCCTTCCCTGTTGGCGACACGCTCCAATGCAGGTTTGGACGCCTTCCCCACCACAAAGGGCAACTTGAGCAAGAACACAACGGGGCGTAACAGTATTCCCAGCATCACAACCTCCAGGGGTGCATCGGAAGCGCCGGTGCAGGCCTTCTTCCGCATTATACTGGTATGCGACGACAGTTTACGGCGCAGCACGACGGGAGCCTCCATGTCGACCATTCCTGCAACTCTGCCCACCGTGCATGCCGACGGCCTCTTCAAACGGTTCGGCAGCACTGTTGCCGTGCGGAATGTGAGCCTCTCCGTCAACCCGGGCGAAGTGGTTGGGCTCGTGGGCCCGAATGGCTCAGGGAAGACCACCACGATCCGCATGCTGCTGGACATCCTGCGGCCGGACGAGGGGTCCGTGTCCCTCTTCGGCGCGCCGGTCAGCCCCCGGGCGCAGTCGCGCATCGGCTACCTGCCGGAGGAACGCGGCCTCTATCGCAGCCTGCGAGTCATCCCCAACATGCTCTACCTCGCCGAGTTGAAGGGGATGCGGCGAGAGGACGCGCTCGTGCGCGCGGACGACCTGTTCGCGCTTCTCGGCCTGGAGCCGCACAAGGGCAAGAAGATCAGCGAGCTGAGCCGCGGCCTCGGTCAACTGGTGCAGTTCGCGGCCACCATCCTCCACGGACCCGACTTCATCGTGCTGGACGAACCGTTCTCCGGTCTGGACCCGGTGAACGTCCGCGTGATGAAGGACGCCGTCTCCCGGCTGCGGGGCGAGGGGGCGGCCATAATGTTCTCCACCCACCAGATGACGGACGTGGAGGAGTTGTGCGACCGCGTCATCATGATCGACCGGGGAACGGTCGTGCTGGACGGCCCGCTCGTCGACATCAAGCGCTGGTTCGCGGGGAACGACCTGTTCGTCGCGACCGACGTCGACCCACAGGGCGCGGACGGCGTGCTCGAATCGCGGCGCGACGGCGCGGGCTACGCGCTGCGGCTCGCCGAAGGCCGCGCCCCGGAGGACGTGCTGCGGTCGCTCCTGGAACGCGGCGCTAAGATAGACCGCTTCGAGCTGGCGACGCCCAGCCTGGAGGAGATATTCCTGCGCGTGGTGCAACGCGACCGGATGGAAGAGGCGCGCGATGCAGAGTAAAGCGTGGCTGGTCGCGCGGCACGAATTCGCGGTCACGATCGGCCGGCTCGGCTTCCGCATCTTCGCCGCCGCGGTGCCGGTGCTCGCGCTGCTCGCGCTTATCGGGATCGGCGTCTTCGACGCGGTGCGCGGTGGGGATGAGGCCTCCCCCGATGAGAGGCAGCCAGCCGCCGAGGCCGCCCGCGTGGGCTACGCTGACCTCAGTGTCGGCGAGGACGGCCAGCCGCTGTTCGCGTCGTTCCGGGAGCAGGACGGCGTCGCCTTCGTGCCCTATCCCGACGAGGAGCGGGGAAGCGCTGCGCTGCAAGCAGGAGAGGTCGACGCCCTCTACGTATTCCCGCGCGATTTCCTGGAGACCGGCCTGCTCGTGCGGATGCGCATGGAGGACAGCAACGGAGGCGCCGGCAACGACGAGCTGCGACGGTTCGTGCTGAGCAACCTGGTCGCGGGGGAGGTCAGCGAGCAGCAACTCCAGCGTGTCATCAGTCCCTATACCGTGGCCCCGGTTGAACTATCGGCATCAGGGGAGCCCGTGGAGGAAGACGACTTCGACAGCGCGGAGTTCCTGTTCTCCTTCGGCGCGGGGATGCTTCTGCTGGTCTCGGTGCTGACCGCCGCCGGGTACCTGCTGCAGGGGCTGAGCGAGGAGAAGGAGAACCGCATCATGGAGGTGCTGCTCTCTTCGCTCAAACCGGAGCAGCTGATGTTCGGCAAGCTGCTGGGACTCGGCGCGGCAGGTCTGCTGCAGATGGCCGTCTGGACGGCGGCGCTCGTCGCCTTCCTGCTGGCGCTGGGCCGTATCGTGGACCTGCCCGTGGAGCTGAGCGCGCCGTCCGTTGGGACGCTCGGCGTGGCTCTGGCGTACTTCCTGCTGGGTTACGCGTTCCTCGGCACAGTCCAGGCAGCGCTCGGTGTCGTCACGACGAACCTGAAGGAAGCGAACAACATCGCGGTGTTCGTCGTCCTGCCCGCCGTCTCGCCGATGTGGTTCCTCACGGTGCTGATAGAGCACCCGGACAGCGTGCTCGCGCGGGTGCTGAGCTACGTACCGTTCACCGCCCCGCTCACCGGACTCATCAGGTTCGGAGCAGGTGGAACGGGCCTGGGGGAGGTCGCGCTGAACCTCGGCGTACTCGCGGCTTTCGCGGCGCTCGCCGTCCTGCTCACGGCACGCCTCTTCCGCGCCTACCTGCTCATGTACGGGCAGCGCCCGGGCGTGCGGCACATCCTCCGCACGCTGTGGAGCGGATGAACCTTAACGGACGCCGGCCTCTTCGAACGTGAACCGGTTGTTGCCCCCGCCCACGCGCTCGGAGAGGAAACGCTTGCCGTCCTGCGGCGCCATGAGGTCCACGTAGATCTCCAGCCGGTTGCCGTCCGGGTCGTTGAAGTAGACGCTCTTGGTCATGCCATGGTCGGTCAGGCTCGCGATCTCGACTCCGTTGTCCAGCAGCCGCTGGTGCAGCACCTGCAACTCCGCCATGCCGCCGTCCACGACCAGCGCGACGTGCCCCAGCCCCACGTTCCCGCGCGTGTGCTCTCCGTTCACGCTGAACAGCCCGATGTCGTGGTGCTGGGTGCCGAACGACATGAACGCCGCTCCCTCGGA
>JAPOOH010000464.1 GCA_026713505.1 Chloroflexota bacterium
TCCGGCGGCCAAGGACATGGATACCTGGCTCAGTGCTGTTCCGACGCCTCATTATGTAAACATGAGCGGCGGCCCCACGACCTGCCTTTATCGACAGATTCAGCCGCAGTCCTGACAAGCCGCCGTCAAGCCGAAAGCCGCATGCCTCGTCGGCACCGCTTACAGAAAGCCCGCTTCACGGCGGGCTTTTTATTTCTCGATTTGAGCGATTCGGGGCCCGTGTCATGTAAGTCGTGTCGGCTCAAAATGGTCAGGAACAAAGCTCATTCAGAGGTCTAGAAGCCTTGTTCTTGCATGTATGGGGGCTATTCCTAGCCGACTTGGTGTCCTTAGCATTACAAATGCTGGACAAAAAAAGGCTACAGAACGCTTCAAAGAATCCGAAGCCACGGACCTATTGCCCCCACACATACCACGAGGTCTGATACAGCCGACTAATTGCTTGGTATCCATTATATTGTTGACCGCACAACCGAACTCTTTGTCGAGCGTCTTGGTACCGCAGGCTGTGTAAACAGGGGTATTCACCATTCGAGGAGATTTGGAGGAAATGAAGCAGTGATAAGCTCCTGGATACGCAACAACCTCGACACTCGCTACAGCCTTCCTCAATTCTTCAGCTCGGTCTTCGCATCGAGTTGCATCATTATAATCCCGCTCACCGATAAAAATAGGTATGGGTGTTCCTATGGATTTGTAATCACTATTATGGCGTTACAAGGAGGATATATGGGAACATGTGCCGCGTAACGAAAGCCATCTGGTTGCACTTGATCCATGTAATTCTTCCATTGAAGCCGCATGGAAATTTCGGCACCAAAACTGGCTCCGCTAATCCCAATCCTATCGGCATTGATTTTAGGATGGGAAGCCAAGGCCACTAGCATACGAACTCCATCGATATATCGACTGGAGATATTCAGATATCGGGCAGTATTTCGGCGCGGTAGCCCCCGTCCTGTATAGGAATCAGAGAAGAAAATTCCTACCTCTTTATTCAGCAACGCATTGCGAGGATTACTTCTCCAACGGGCGTTGCTGTCACTGCCCTGCGTAGTTGGATGAACCCGTACCACTACTGGAAAGGGACCATTGCCTTCCGGAAGATGCGGCTTACCGAAAAGATTGAGTGGGAAGGATGACAGCTGCCGCTGCCGAGACCGAAATCGCCCTGCACATTTGTAGATGTGAAGGACACGATTTCTGATTTCCCTGTTTGACAAGCCGATAGCGCCAAGGCTATGCACAAAGGCATAATGAGCCTAAACATGATCACCTCCACAAGTTAGGCTCATAAACCTCGGTAGTGCGCTAACGGAACACTCGCGGCCAATTCCACTCGTCATGCAGCTCTTGTGCTTGCGCGCAATCTTGCCTGCGCCAGGTCCCACGACGCCTGCCTCCGCATCCAGAAACGCGCATTGCTCCAGCCGATCCGCTCCAGCGACAGCGCCATCGACGGCGAAATGCCCGAATGACCGTTGAGCAGGCGCGAAAGGGTATGTCGCGCCACACCCAGCCGTCCGGCGGCATAGGTCACCGTCCATCCCATTTCCTCGATGCTATCGCGTATCGTCTCTCCCGGATGGGACCGGTTCAGCATTGCGTCGGTCATTGGCTTCTCTCCCTAATGGTAGTCTGCCAGGTCGATATCCTCCGGTTGGCGCGCGTCGGCGAGATCCGACAGGATACGCCAAAGCCTCCAAACAAGAAGCTTGGCTTGAGCGCCGTCCACCCGGCGAAAATTGGAGTCCGGCGCGGATTCCGTGCAGACTGCCCGGATCGACAA
>JAPOOH010000451.1 GCA_026713505.1 Chloroflexota bacterium
ACTCGCTTGCCCGCTCGCGCCACTCATCCGAGATTGGCTCCGGTGCCTCCCAGGCGGGCGTTGACGTTGCCGAGGGAACAGACGCCGCAGGCGACGTTGGGGTTGGCGTCGCCCCAGGAGCGTGAGGCGTGGGCGTCGGATCGGCGCACGGGTACGGCGTCGGCGTGGGCTGGGCAGGAGGAGGTGTGGTACTTGGCACAGGCGTGCCTTCCTGCACGACATGGGCCGTGGGCGTTGGCGTTGGCAGGAAATCGATCTCGATGGGCAGCCCGTGCTGCGTGTACCAGTAGTACCCACCGCCGATACCCGCGATGAGCAGCACGAGAACGAGCCAGCGGCATCCGTGACCACTGCGAGATTCACCACCCTGTGCACCACCTCCGCTTGTGCTGTTAGATCCCCCGCCGCCAAGGTTCCCTCCTGCTGCGTTTCGCTGCGCTCGGGCCTTATCTTCCGCACGGCCGCGCTCTTCCTCCCGCTGCGCGTCCCCTTCGAGGCGCCGAGCCTCTTCCGCTGCCCGGCGATTCTCCTCTCGACGGCGGATCTCTCTCTCCTCCCGCTCACGCCGGTTGGCTTCCCGGTGTGCTTCTAGTTCCGTCCGCTGTCTCTCCTCGGCGGCCTGCTCCTCCCGGCGAGCCTCTTCCTCAGCACGCTTACGTTCCTCAGTTTCCCGCTGAGCTTGCTCCGCACGGGCATCTGCAGCCTGTTGCCCCGCTTTTAGTGCTGCGTTGACATCATCCATCAGCCGCTGGGTTCGCCTACGGTCTTCCTCCTTGCGTGCCTCTTCACTAACTCGTCGTTCACGGGCCTCCTGTGCACGGCTGTGAGCTTGCTCCTCAACACGTTCCCGCTCGCGCTCTGCCGCTCGACGGCGTTGCGCTTCGAGCACTTGTTCCGATGTGTACCCAGAGCCTTGGCACTGCGGGCAGCGTATCCAGCGTCCTCCGGGAGTTTCCAAGTCCGCGCCTTGCGATGGGACCTGTCCGTGCCCGTCGCAAACGCTGCAGACTGCCCCGTCCACGAAACGGACATCATGCCCTCGGCGACGGTGCTCCATGATGTGGACACCACACAACGGGCCTAGTCTTTGTTGGAAAGGAGCCTCGGCACAATACCCCACCGCGCGTTCCCTGCAGGCGGCATCGGAACAGTGCAGCTGCTCGGGGTTATGGACATGCATCTGCCAGAGCGTGACGGGGAAATGCCGACCGCACTGCGAGCACGTTCGAAGGTGACTCTCAGCCATTCCCTACCCCAGCGACACCCGAGCGCTCGTACGTGCCGACTCCACCATCGCGAGCGTGATCTCGACCACGCGCAGGCCGTCGAGGCCGGCGGCGAGCGGGTCGCCGTTGCCCTCGACCGCGGCATCGAACGCCTGCACCTGCTTCGTGTAGAGCGCGAAGGGGTGCTCCGGGTACGTCTCGTCCTCCGTTATGGCGTTGGTGCGGACGGCGATCGCGCCGGCCTGGTTCATGTCGATGCTGGCATGGAGTCCGGCGCGCCCCAGCGTGCCGTAGACCGTGACGTCGTTGCGCTCGTAGTCCGGCGTGCGGCGTCCGGTGAGCAGCGCGTCGCGATAACCCCGCTTCCTGAAGCGCAGCGACAGGGTCACCAGCTCCTCGAGCGGTTTCTCCGGCGTCCCACCACGCCTGCAGCCCCTCACGCGGCGGCGACGCCTCCTGGCCCCGCACCCCTCGACACCAGTCGGCGTGCGCGAACGACACCCTGCCGAGCGCGCCGCCGGCCACGAGCGTCCGCAGACGCTGATGCCCCTCGTGCGCGCGCAGGTGGAAACCGACGCCGAGCCGCACGCCTGCGGCCTCGAACGCGTCGATCATCCGCTGCGCGTCGTCGACTGAGAGCGCCATCGGCTTTTCGACCAGAACGTGTTTGCCCGCCTCCGCGGCGCGGATGGTCTGCTCGGCATGCAGCGCGTTCGGCGACGCGATGTAGACCACGTCCACGGCGGGGTCGCGCAGCAGCGCGTCGACGTCGTCGTAGGCGCCGACGGGGCCGTGCTTCTGCGCGAACGCCTCCGCGCGTCCCATGTCCCGGCTCATCACCGCGGCGAGCGACGCGCCCTCCGCTGCAGTGATGGCGGGCGCCATCTTCGTGTCCGGATGCCTACCCGAGCTGACGATGCCCCATCCGATGGTCATGCGACACGCTGTCCCTCCTCCCAGTGCGTGAGAGGCAAGGATAGCAGGGGCTGCGATTGGGCTAGCAGGCTGCGGAAAAACTATTTCTTGGGTATCGTAGGTTTGGGCATAGCACAGGAGGCAGCGCCGATGCGTGGGAAGCGGAATCCGCAGGCGACGATGCTGGCATTCGTGGACAGGCGAGCGTTGAGGCCGAGCGGGAGATTGGAGTAGTCATGTTCTGCGTTCGTCTCAGCCCCTACCCGCCCACAAAAGCAGTCGTGCATCGGTCGACGTGCCACCATGCCCAGAACCGCACGTGTGACCGCAGCGTGTGGCGGTGTGGGTTCCATACGCGAGATGAAGCCGCAGCATGGGCGTGTGCTAAAGGGCACTGGGATGTCCGATTCGCCAAGGAGTGCACATGAGGCCCCCCGCCGGTGTGCACACGTGCCGCGGTGCTTGGTTGAGGGATTCAAGGTGTTGACGCGA
>JAPOOH010000474.1 GCA_026713505.1 Chloroflexota bacterium
GCGCTCATGGCCGGCGCTCGGCTGCTGATGGACCGCTTCGAGATTACGACGGTGGACCGGATCGTGCTGACCGGCGCCTTCGGCAGCCACATCGACCCGCTCTACGCCATGGTGCTCGGAATGATCCCCGACTGCCCGCTGGAGAAGGTATCCGCCGCGGGCAACGCCGCCGGCACGGGCGCGCTGATCGCGCTCCTCGACTGTGCGGCGCGCGAGGAGATCGAAGCGATAGTGCGCGAGGTCGAGAAGGTGGAGACCGCCGTCGAGCCCGCGTTCCAGCGCCACTTCGTCGACGCCATGGCGATCCCCCACGGCACGGCGGACTACGTCCACCTGCCCCAGCACGTCACGCTGCCCGTTGCAGCGGCAGCACCGGCATCCGCCGGCCGCCGCCGCAATCGCCGCCGCAGCCGGAGTTAGAGCGTATCCGCTTCACGCGGAAACGCTCTGATTCTTCGTCGCTCACGGCAGCCGGCCTGCGGCCGGCGCCTCCGCGTCGCGCGTACGCGCGCGCGCAATGGCGCCGCTGACGCGGCGGGCCGCGGTCGCGGCCTGTCGCGCGTCCGTCAAAGACGGACGCGCTCTAACTCAAGCGAAGGCGTCGGGCATGGACGCCTTTTTCTTCGCGATGAACTCCTTGAGCCCCTCGTCCACGCCGGGGTCGATGGGCGGCGCCTCGTAGGAGGCCAGCATCGACTTGAACAGGTCGTGCGCCCGTTGCGCCGTGTCCTTGGAGCCATCGGCCTGCCATTGCTCGAAGCTCGAGTTGTCGGCGACGGGGGAGCGGTAGAAGGCGCTCTCGAAGTTCGCCTGGGTGTGGGCACAGCCGAGATAGTGGCTGCCGGGCCCGACCTCGCGGATCGCATCCAGCGCCTGGCCGTTGGCCGAGAGGTCGTAGCCGCTCGCCAGCACCTGCATCATGCCGAGCTGATCGGCGTCCATGATGAACTTCTCGTAGCCGCTCGCGAGCCCGCCTTCGAGCCAACCCGCGCCGTGCAGCACGAAGTTGGTGCCGGCGAGCACGGTCGGCAGCAGCGTGTTCGCGCTCTCGTAGGCGGCCTGCGCGTCGGGCAGCTTCGAGGCGGTCAGCGCGCCGCCGCTGCGGAAGGGGACGCCGAGGCGCCGGGCCAATGCCGCCAGGCCGAAGATCGCGAGCGTCGCCTCCGGCGTGCCGAAGGTCGGCGCGCCGCTCTGCATCGACATCGAACTGAGGAAGCTGCCGAAAATCACCGGCGACCCCGGCCGGCAAAGCTGGCCGAGAGCGATGCCGGCCATGGCTTCCGCGAGCGTCTGCGCCATCGTGCCCGCGACCGAGACCGGCGCCATCGCGCCCGCCAAGATGAAGGGCGTGATCAAGAGGCCCTGGTTCGCGCGGGCGTAGACCTTGAGCGCGCCCAGCATGGTCGCGTCGAAGGTCATCGGCGAGTTGGCGTTGATCAGGCTGACCATGACGGCCTGGGAATCGACCACGTCCGCGCCGAAGAGAATCTTCGCCATCTCCACTGAATCCGCC
>JAPOOH010000452.1 GCA_026713505.1 Chloroflexota bacterium
CAGATTGCCAATAGCGGCGGAGTTAGTGTCAGCGCCTGGACAGGTTGGGAGCGGCGCGGCTTTCTCGTCAGGCGTCGTTGGCGTGGGAGCGGGAGCAGCCGTGACGGTGGGGGTCGGCGTCACCAGCAGGCTTCCGCACTCGGCGACGGGTGCGTGAGCCCTGACAGCCTCCGCCAGCAGCTCACGCTGGAACCGCAGCCAGACGACCCAGCTGATGCCCGAGTGCTGGCCAGGGACGTTCTCGTTCCCCAGCCGATGTGTGTTGACCAAGTGCAGTGCCACCTCGAGATGCACCTCGAACGCGGCCACCAGAGCGCACGCATCGCTCTGCGGCAAGCGCTCCAACTCGTCCAACCCCTCATCGAAGGTACGGATGCTCTCCTGGAGTGCTGCGTCCACCTGCGGCCTGCTCCACCCACGCGCCCAATCACGCCAGGCCTCCGAGAGCAGTTGGGGCGGCCAATCGGGCGTCGCCGTGGGGGCCGGCGTGGCGGTCGGCGTCGCCGTGGGAGCCGGGTCTGCGCAGGGAACCGACGTGGGAGTTGCCGTGGGAGCAGGCGTTGGCGAGGGCGACGGTGAGGGCGTTGGTGTTGGCGTTGCTCCCGCTGCGACGGGAACGGTGGAGGTCGGAGTCGGCTCCGATTCGATCCCCGGGTTCTGTCCGATGACGGGCCAGTAGTGGTAGCCGCCTGCGCCGATCCCAATGATGAGCAGCACCAGGAATATGAGACAGCAGCACCTGTGCCTGTCGAGCGACCGTCGACCCGCGTAGGTCTTTCTCCGATACGTGCCGGAATACGCTGTGCTCCCCGCAGGGCTCGCTCCAGCGGCTGCTCCCCTCTCAACCGATGCATCGGTTCGAGAGTGGTCCCCCTCATCCTCCCGCCTGACTCCATGCCAATGCTCGCCCTCCTCCTCATCCTGATCCTCTCTGGGCCATTCCTCCGTCGCACGCTGGTGCTCCTCCGCCTCGGGCCGGGTCTGGTCGGCAACCTGTCCTCCCGCTTCCATCGCTGCGGAGAGATCATCCGCCGACCGGTGTGAGGGTTCACCGTCGTCTTCATCGCGGGCCTGTCGTTCGCGGCCTTCCTCATCGCGGCGACGGGCTTCTTCTTCCTCGATGCGCTTCCTCTCACGCTCCGCCGCCCTGCGACGTTGCGCGCTGAGAGCCTGCTCCGACGCATAGCCGGTTCCCTGGCATCCGGGACAGCGCACCCACGGTCCGCCGGGATTCGCCGCATCCGGGACTCGCCCGCGACCGTTGCAGACGGTGCAGACGCCGCCATCGACGAAGCGGACGTCATGTCCCCAGCGGCGGTGTTGCACGAGATGAGCGCCGCAGAGCGGGCCCAGTCCCTGCTGAAGGGGATCATCGGCGCAATATCCCACCGCGCCTTCCCCGCAGGCGGCATCGGAGCAGGGCAGCCGCTCAGGGTTGTGGGCATGCATCTGCCAGAGCGTGACGGAGAAACGCCGACCGCATCGCGAGCAGGTGCGAAGGCTGCGGCTGGTCATCGCGCCACGTCCTTCGCAAGGCACAAGAGCCCGTGCGAGGTCATCTCCTTCACGAGCACGGGCTTCCGCAGTTCAGTTCGCGCGCGCACGGCTATCCGACCTCACTCGAAGGCACAGCCGGGTTCGAGCACGCCCGGCACGCGCCACGCCGCTCCCAGCGGCCCCTCGTGCTCCAGCCGCTCCCGGTTCGACACGAACAGCGGAACACGGACGCGGCTGCGCGCCATCTCCCGCCGTGCGACCACCAGGAACCGCGCCTCCACCGCCGCATCGTCGAACACCACCAGCACCCCCGGCCCCGCACCGTGGTCGTCGACGGCCTCGCGAGTCGCGTGGTAGCGGACGTACGGCGCGAGCCGTGCAGCCATCGTCCCCGGACGCACCGCCCGGTGCTCCCACTCCAGGAAGAACGGCTTCACCGCCCGCCCCACCCGCAGGATGCCGAAGGC
>JAPOOH010000453.1 GCA_026713505.1 Chloroflexota bacterium
CGGACACCGCCCGCTGCACCGCGGCGACGCCCTGGCTGGGAGAGGGGTTCCTGGAGAGCGACACCGCGACCGACACGCCCGTGGCGAGGCCCTCCTCGCGCAGCTTGTTGTCGAGGCGCACCATCGCTTCGGTGCTGCTGGCCAGCCGGGCCTCGACATCGGAGGGATAGGCGAGCAGCACGCAGTTGTGGGCGTCGATCGCGACCGGGCGCTGCTGGCGCAGCCAGGCGATCTGGCCCTCTCGCACGTCGGGGTCGCGTGCCAGCGCTGCGACGGCCTTCCGGAAGGCGATCTCGGCCTCTCCGCGCGAGCGGTGACGGTCGTTGTTGGACTGTTCTGGCAAGGCAGCCTCCCGGCTGCCCGGCGCCTAGCGTCCAGAATCCTGGCTTGTGCTGCCTCCGAGGCGCGCAACTACATATAGGGGCACAGGCGACCACAATATGTAGTGGCTACTACGAATAGGACTCAATCCCTAGGGGTTTATCCGAACCATTTCCGGATTCTTCGACAGTGCTACGGGGTAGTGGCGAGTCCGCGTGACCGCAAATGGACCGAAACACCGCGATTCGAGATCAGGCTTGCCAGCCGTGGTTGAGTTCATCACCTCAGGGAGGATTGCTGGCTGCAGGCAAGTCTGCGATCCATCCGTGGCAACAATTGGCCACCCAGGGCTCACCCCAGATACCCACCAGGTACGGTGACAGTGAATCGCTTCTGACGAGCGGTATCGCCTCCCGCATCGGCTTCCGGCGTGAGCGCGGGCACTCCGATGACGTTGGCTGTCCCTGTTCAGCGCTTCAATTCGGGCGAACCCTCGCTGGCCCCCTTCGGCGAGGCCGAATGCCGACTCGCCCAGACGATCCCTGGCCTGAGAGTTCCGGCGGGTTGTAGCGTCCCATGCAGATGCCCCAGGTGCCAGCAGCACCTTGCAGGGAGCGCGTGACGGTCCGACTTATGGAGACAGCCGTGCGGTGCCGCTCTCTCCAGGTCTGAACGTCGCCGAAGCTATCGACTCAGGCAACCCGAATCGAATGGCACTGCTCGGGAAACGCTCGGCCGGCGAGGATGAGCGTAAGCTGGCAGCCCGAACCCCTACCGGCTGAAATCGTAGCCGCCGTGGTCCGGTTCGAGGAGGCGTTTCCGGGCTTCCCGCATCCGCTGGCTCGTCTCGTCGGCACTGCTCTCCGCAGCGACCGGCGTCGCGGGACGCGACGGAAGCGGCTGGCGAGCGCGCTTGCCCTCCCGGCGCCGTAGGTCGGCCTGCCTGTGGGCAAGCCCTTCCAGCCAGTTCGTGCACCATGCTTCTGGCTCTGCGGCCTGCCACGAAACCTCTCCCTGTTCCAGCCGGCATTGCTCGACAGGCCTGGGCAGATGAAACTCATCGTGCTCGGAATTGTCGAAGAGTCGCAGCAGGTCGAATCGCTCGGCGGTGCGCCGAAGGTTGGACAGCGAGTGCTTCCAGCGGTCGGGGACTCTGTTCGGGTCAACCGCGTGTCCCGTACCGGCAAACACCCGATGCTCGATTCTCTCGATATTGATCTGCGGGTCGGCTGTGCCGAGGTAAAGCCCCTCGACGCGGTACCCGGCCTGGATGACGCGCTCCACCATGTCGGGCCCGGGGAGGCCGGAATAGGTGCTTTCCATGCCGAAGTTCAGCTGTTCGCGAATCGACTCGCCAATCTGCGCATCCACGATCACGCGTGTCCGTGCGCGGGCCTCCTCGCTGTTCCAGTCTCCAAGGCCACCAGCAACAGAGTCCTGGTCGTAGTAGCGCGCTGGCAGCAGGTCATAGTTCTTGCGCTTCCAGGCACTCTTGCCGACGCCGTTGCAACCCATGACGATGGTAAACACCGGACGCGGATCGAGCAATTCGGACATGCCCTCATTGTCCATCAGAGCTGACGGTCAAGCGATCCGCCGGGCTGAGCAGCATTCCCCTGAGGTGGAATCCTCAGTGATCGCCGAGCTACGGAGCGTCGTTCCGCGTCCTGCCCGGCCAACAGTTCAGCGAGTGATCAATGCGAGCAGCGGTAGCGGTTTCTCAGCCCATATCGCGAACTCTGGCCAGAATTTGCAGAGTCCGCACATCGAGCGGCACCCGGTGCTCGCGCATCGGCCAGCAAGAAACAGGCCCGTGCGGTTGTACTCCTTCTCTCAAATACTCATTTACTCAAACCCTCGTCGAGGAGGTCTTGCTCGGCGGCGAATAGCCCTAGTCACCTTCCGCCGGAAACCGTTTCTCCAGCAGTTCGATCACAACCTGCGTCATGTCCCGGCCCTCGAGGGCGCACCTGGACTTCACGCGCGCATGCAACGCGGCGGGTATTTCGGCGTTGAGCCGCTTGGTCTTGCCCTCGTCTCTTGCGCGCACGAAGGCGTCCAGCGCATCAGCAGCCTTCTGAGGGCCTCTTGCGGGACGTGACCCCCACTCAGGCGGCGGCATTTCGCGACTCCTCCATGACAGCCTGGATCTCGTCCGCGAGAGCGCGGAAATCGTTCGCAGCCGCGCTCGCCGGCGCGGTTTCTATCGCTGTCCTGCCCTCCCGGACAGCCTTGGCATACGCGGTACGGTTCCGGATCGCCGTGCGTAGCGCAGCTATCGGCAACGCAGCCAGCGCTCCACGTACCTCGGCTCCCAGCCGAGTGCGCGCAAACAGGCGGTTCACGACGAAACGCGCCTGGAGATCCGGACGGACCACCGAACACTCCTCCAGGATGTCCAGGATGTCCCCGGACGCCCACAAATCGAACGGCGAAGGC
>JAPOOH010000454.1 GCA_026713505.1 Chloroflexota bacterium
CAGCTGCGGGCGCAACTACTCCTGCGGTACGGTGAATGGGATCCGGGAGTGCGCCGGTGAAGTGCACACATGCGGTGTTACCTTCGAGGGTACCGTCGTCTGCTGGGGGGATGACAGCGCCGGGCAGTCCACGCCACCCGCAAGCTTGACGAGCACCGGACAAACAGGCGACGGGACAGGAGAAACTACGGACTCAGAGGCGGATCCCTTTGACATCGACGACATACCGCCGCCGCCATTGCCGCCCGGCGTGCCGCCTCCCGAGAACTGATTCGCCCTACTACTCCCCGCGCAGACGGGGGATGAACTCCGCCATCTGGGACTCCGCGCCGGACCTGGCGAGCGTCTCGACGAACATGTCGTGGATGATGGGGTCTTCGTTCTCGTACTCGATCTGCCCGCCGCCCTGGTTCACGTCCACGTCGGTCTCGCCTTCCATCGCGACGCCGAGCGAGAAGTAGTACTTCTGGCTGCCCCAGCGGAAGGCGAGGTACCGGGCGGGAGTCGCGCCTCCGTTGAAATGCTGGTGGAACCAGCCATTCGGGGGCACCACGAGCGAACCCGGCTTCCAGTCGACGCGCTCCATGCCGTCGTGCGGGCTGCCGTGGGACGGCCAGAGCAGCGAGTAGCCCTCGCCCTTGATGATGATGACGTGCGCACCAGGGCCGTGCCGGTGCGCCTTCTTGTAGGTGCCGACGGGGAACTGCGAGATATGCGCCGTCTGGGTCTGGTCGGCGAGCTCGAACTTCATGTGTGCGCCGCCTGCGCCACGCTCCTTCCAGGTGAACGTCGTGAAGGTCTCGATGTCCGGCACGAAGTTCGTCTCCCAGGCGTTTGTCCGTCCGGTGGTGGCTGTCCACATCGTTCCCTCGCCCTGGAAATGCTTCGGGTTGCCGATGCGGTCTTCGAAAACGTACTGGTTGTTGAAGATGAACCCTTCGTTGTGGAAGAGGTTGATGGTGATCGGGGCGGTCGTCACCGCGACGAAGCGGGCAGGCTCCGAGCCGCTGCCATTCATATGCTGATGCCAGACGTTGATGGGGATGGAAAAGACACTGCCCCGCTTCCATTCAAAGCTTGTCCGGCTGTTGGGATCGTCGCCAACGAGGGTCGCGCCCCGGCCCTCCAGCACGTAGATGTTCTTCTCAAAGATGTGCTTCTCCGGCGCCATCTTGGCGCCGGGCGGGATCTCGGCGACGTACGCGTCGTTGGTGTCGCCTGCGCCATCGAGGTTGATGTAGGTGCCCAGGCAGTCCAGGCGCGCCCACGGCTTCACCTCGACGGTGCGGAGGTCGTCCACCGCGAACCCGGTGATGACCGGGATGCCTTCCTTCTCCTGGAAAACGCGGTAAGCGTTGTATTTGACGATGCGGTTAAAGTCTGGGCGTGCCTCAGGCGTGGACGTTGTCATCGGACTCCTCCTGTGACGGACGGGCTAGCCGGTTCTGTGCAAGAACGAGGGAGTGTCGTGGAGCGGGCGATGGGATTCGAACCCACGGCCCTCTGCTTGGGAAGCAGATGCTCTACCCCTGAGCTACGCCCGCGCCGTGCGGAGATTGTAGCGCGGTTCAGGCGAGTTGGCACGCTCTAGGGCGCCAGACGAGACCAGGCGACGGCCATCGCTACGCCGATGGCCGCAAGGCGAAACAGTCCCCCGGGGAAGTCAGCCAGGGCGTCCAGCAGCATCAGGGGTGTGGCGATGACCACACTCCACAGTCCCATCCACTGGTAGACGCGCCCCCTGCGACGATTGACCGCTCTGCTGACTGCCTCACCGAGGACATACCCCAGCCCCAGCATCACGAAGAAGAGGAAGAACCCTCCGAAAGGGATCACCCTGAAGACGATCTGCAGGGCGATGAAGCCGGCTACCCCGGCCCCGAAGGCGGCGGCGAGGCCACGCATGACGTAACTGGTGGAGACGGCATGGGTCGGCAGCCGCACCGGAGCGCCGCACTCCCTGCAGCGTATGCCGACGGGGTGCTGGCGCATGCACTCCGTGCAGATGGGACGCTCGCAGCTGCCGCAGCGCAGCCCTGTCTCGCGATCGGGGTGCCAGTGGCACATGGCTGGCTGTGTCATTCAGCCTCCGTTCGGGGCGTGTTCCGCTGTACCCAGGCGTCGTGGTCCGCGATGTCGCGGTCGTACATGAGGCGGTTGAAGAGCAGTTGCGGCAGCGGCACGTCCGAGCCTCGAAACGAGTTGGAGGCGAGGCGCTTGACCACGGTAACAAGCAGCAGCCCCGTCATGAGCAACACGACGGCCGACGGCCTCTGGAAGTAGAGCGCTACGAACGGCAGGGAAGCGAAACCCAGCAGCACCCAGACACCGGATGCCTTGGTGAACTGCCATCCGGCACTCGTGATGACGATGAAGAAGGCGAGTTCCAACCGCCCGAGTGCGAGAAGCGCTCCCACTGACGGTGCAACGCCCCTGCCACCCTTGAATCCCAGGGTGACGGGCCAGTTGTGGCCGATGACGGCGAGCAGGCCCGCCGCCGCCTGCACCTCGATGCCCAGGCCGAGCGCCCGTGCGAGGTAGACAGGTGTGAGCCCCTTCACGAACAGGTCGAATATGCCGACGGGCAGGATCCAGAACCGGCCAACGTTGTAGTAGACGTTCGACGCGCCGATGGTCCCGCTGCCGACCTTGCGAAGGTCGATGCCCTTGACCAGGCGAGCAACGATCCAGGCGGCAGGCACAGAGCCCAACAGGTAAGCATAGGTGAGCACCAGCGCCGTCTGCAGGGAATCGTCCATCGCGGGTGGCTCTATCCGGCTCCAGCGAGGCGCTCGAGCGCCTCCAGCACTTCCAAGGGAGGCCCGTCCGTTCCGGGAAGCGCCTCGTCCTCGTACCCCATCGCATGATAGTCGCTCCCGCCACACGGCAGGAGGCCGTACCGCATGGCGAGGCCGAACAGAAAGCGCTGCTCCTCCTCGCTGAAGTTGGCGTAGTGCGCTTCGATCCCCACGATGCCCATGTCAGGAAGCCGCGGCACGATGGTTTCGTATTCTTCGACGTAGAGCGGATGCGCGAGCACGGCCGCGCCACCCGCGCTGCGTATGGTGCATGCGGCGTCTTCCAGTGTGACTCCCGAGCGGCCGACGAACGCTTCGCCTCCGTTGTTCAGCAGGCCGTTGAACGCGTCCTTGTAGTGCGTGAGGTAGCCGCGCTCCACCATCGCGTGTGCGATGTGAGGACGCCCGATGCTCGCCCCCGCCGCGATCTCCTGGACTCGCTCCCAGTCCAGGGGGTAGCCGAGCCGCTCGAGATTCGCGAGCATCCGCCGTCCCCGCTCCTCGCGCTCTTCCCGGAGTGCAGAGAGTTGCCGTTGCAGAGCTGTGTCGGAGCAGTCCACGAAGTAGCCGAGCAGGTGCACGTCCGAATCGCCCCTCGTAGGATGCGAGGCGCTGATCTCGATACCGGAGACGATGCGCAACGATGGGTGAGCGTCAGCAGCGGCGACGGCCTCGTCGAGGCCCTCGGTGGAGTCATGGTCGGTGAGCGCAGCCACGCTGATGTCCCGCTGCGCGAGGAGTTCCACGAGCGCGGTAGGCGTCAGCCGCCCATCCGACCTCGTGGAGTGCATGTGGAGGTCTATCTTCATGGTCTCCGTCAACTGCGTTGCCCGCGCCATGGCACGGGCAACGCACTACGGGTCCTAGCGGGCAACCTCGGTGGCCCGGGTCTCGCGCACCACAGTGACAACGATCTCGCCGGGGTAGACGAGGTTCTCTTCGATCTTGCGGACTACTTTGCGGGCAAGGCTGGAAGCCTCCACGTCGTCTATCTCTTCGGGCTGCACGAGGATGCGCACCTCTCGCCCCGCCTGTATGGCGTACGACTTCTGCACGCCGTCGAAGCTGTTGGCGACGTCTTCCAGCGCCTCCAGCCGCTTGAGGTAGAGCTCCACAGTGTCACGGCGCGAGCCAGGGCGCGCGGCGCTGATGGCATCCGCCGCGGCGACGACGAAGGCCTCGACAGAACCCCTGTCGTCGTCATGGTGTTCGTTGATGGCGGCGGTTACCGCGGGCGACAGCGAGTAGCGCCGGGCCACTTCCTCCCCGAGCTCGATGTGGGTCCCCTCGAACTCGTGGGTGAGGGCCTTCCCGATGTCGTGCAACAGACCTCCGGCCTTGGAGGTCTGGACGTCCGCTTCTATCTCCCCGGCGACCAGGCCCGCGATGCGCGCGACCTCGACGGAGTGCTGCAGGACGTTCTCGCCGTAGCTGTAGCGATATTGGAGCCTGCCGAGGAGCTTGATGAGCTCCGGGTGCAGTCCGCGGACGCCTGCGTCCAGCACGGCCTGTTCGCCCGAACGGTCGATGGAGTCATCCACTTCCTTCTGCGCCTTGGTCACAGCCTCCTCGACGCGCGCAGGATGGATGCGCCCGTCCGAGATGAGGTTCGTGAGCGCGACCTTCGCCACCTCGCGGCGGATAGGGTCGAAGCAGGAAACCGTCACCGCCTCCGGCGTGTCGTCGATGATGAGATCGACTCCCGTGGCGGCTTCGATGGCGCGGATGTTGCGGCCCTCTCGGCCGATGAGGCGGCCCTTCATCTCGTCGTTCGGCAGCGCCACCTGGGATGTGGTGGACTCGTTGACCACGTCTGAGGCAAGTCGCTGGATGGAGAGTGCGATGGTCTTCTTCGCTTTCTCGTCCACTTCACCGAGCATCTTCTGTTCGAGCGCATAGTAGCGCTTGGCGAGTTCGTGTTCGGCCTCGGCCTCGGCGTTCTGCATAATCTGGGCTTTCGCCTCCTGAACGCTGAGGTTCGCGACCTGTTCCAGCTTCACGGACTGCTCGGCCTTGAGCGCCTCGGCTTCCTCGTGCCGCTGCTCGACGTCCTGCTCGCGGTCGGTAAGGCGATGCTCGCGTAGTTCCAGCCTCTCCTGCCGGGTGTCGAGGCTCTCGCTGCGGCTGGCGAGCCGGTTCTCGGCGCGTTGCACCTCCCTCCGCCTCTCACGCAGCTCGGTCTCTGCTTCCTGTTTCGCCTTCAGCGCTTCTTCCTTGGCCTCCAATAGAGCGCGCTTCTTCTCTTCTTCCGCGCTCGCGATGATGCGCGCGGCTTCATCATGTGCCGTTCCCAGGCGCTTGCTCTGCCCCATTCTCCGGACGAACAAGACCACCACGATGCCTACGATGACCCCGCCTACTGCTCCTGCAATGCCAACGACCAACGCTTCCATGAGCGTCTCCTTTCGGGCTCGGCCCGCGCGCGCGTCCCCGTCGAGGGGGACCGGACAGGCCGGCCTTTGGCTATAGACAGACGACGGTTCCCCGGTAGCGGGAGCGGCAGCGAAGCGCACGCGCATCACAGTTCCACGGCGCGCAGGCCGCAGGCGCGAGGTAGCGGGTGTGGTGCCCGCTGTTCTGTGCGTCGGTGAAGCGCACGTTATCTGCCACCGCCGTCCTTTATTGCCCGGCGGTGGCAGCCAGTGAGACGATGCCGGTTATCCGGTTGCCGGAACTGCCGGCTCGAGTTCGCTCTCAGGCACGGGAGCCTCGTTGTGTCCATTCGCGGCGTCCGTGCCGCGAACGATGGCCTCGATCTGGGCGGCGACTTCCGGGTTTGCGGTGAGGAACGTCTTGGCGTTCTCCCTGCCCTGCCCCAACCGCGTCTCGTTGAATGAGTAGCTGGCGCCGGACTTCCGGATGATCCCCATCCCCACGCCGAGGTCGATCAGGTCTCCCTCTTTGCTGATGCCCACCTTGAACATGATGTCGAACTCGGCTTGCCTGAAGGGTGGGGCGACCTTGTTCTTGACGACCTTCGCCCTGACCCGTGAGCCGACGGGGTCCGTCCCCTGCTTGAGCGTTTCTATGCGCCGCAGGTCTATGCGGACGGAGCTGTAGAACTTGAGCGCCCTGCCTCCTGGAGTGACTTCCGGACTCCCGAAGAAGACTCCCACCTTCTCCCGCAGCTGGTTCACAAACACCACTGCGGTGTGAGAGACGTTGGTTGCCGGGGTGAGCTTGCGAAGGGCCTGCGACATCAGCCGGGCCTGCAGCCCGACGTGGGTGTCGCCCATGTCTCCCTCGAGCTCCGCCCGGGGCACCAGGGCGGCGACGCTGTCCACGACGACAACGTCCACGGCGCCGCTGCGCACGAGATACTCCACGATCTCCAGCGCCTGCTCGCCCGAGTCAGGCTGGGAGATGAGGAGCGAGTCCACCTGAACGCCGCAGCGCGCGGCGTAGGTGGGGTCCAGCGCGTGCTCAGCGTCTATGTACGCGGCGGTGCCGCCACGACGCTGCGCTTCCGCAACGATGTGGCTGCAGAGCGTTGACTTCCCTGCGGACTCCGCTCCGAATATCTCGGTGACCCGCCCCCTTGGGATTCCTCCTATACCCAGGGCCAGGTCCAGTGCGATGGAGCCCGTGGGGATGGCTTCCACATGCATGCTGTGGGTGGCTTCACCCAGCCGCATGATCGCCCCTTGCCCGAACTGCCGTTCTATCTGCCCGAGAGCCAGTGCCAGTGCTTGTTCCTTGTCAGACATCTTCCTTTGGCCTCGTCTCCTGGCTGCCACTCGCCAGTATTTTCATCGTATCACACCCGCATCCGCGGGCTGTGTGGCGCTTGCCGACGAGTTTCCCACGCATATGGCGCAACCGCGCAAGGGGCCCGTGTCGCAGTTCTGAAAACCGCGCGAAACCGGGCCCTCGGTGGATGGTCGATCGCCTGGGTTCAGGAAGGGCGGTAGCGGTTGACGATGGGCAGGCGGCGGTCACGCCCGAAGTTGCGGCGCGTGATCTTGACGCCCGGGGGCGCCTGGCGGCGCTTGTACTCGCTCCGGTCGACGAGGCGCACGGTCAGCTCGACGGCCTCGCGGGGCATCCCGGCCGCGAGCATCTCGTCGAAGCTGCGGTCGTCCTCGACGTAGGCCTGGAGGATGGGGTCCAGCACGTCGTACGGGGGGAGCGAGTCCTCATCCTTCTGGTCGGGTCGCAACTCGGCGGTCGGCGGCCGCACGATGATCGACTCAGGGACGACCTCCCGCCCTGCCATCTCGTTGCGATGGCGGGCGAGCTGCTGCACCAGCGTCTTGGGCACGTCCTTGATGACGGCGAACCCGCCTGCCATGTCGCCGTAGAGCGTCGCGTAGCCGGTGGCCATCTCGCTCTTGTTGCCCGTGGTGAGCACGATCCAGCCGAACTTGTTGGACGCCGCCATGAGCAGGTTGCCCCGGATACGCGCCTGCAGGTTCTCCTCCGTCGTGTCCGGCTCCCTGCCGGAAAACTCTTCCGCGAGCGTTTCGAGGAACGTGTCGAAAATCGGGCGTATGGGCAACGAGACGAGACGGACGCCCAGATTGTCCGTGAGCGCCTTTGAGTCGTCCCAGGACTGGCCGGACGTGTACTGCGACGGCATGAAGAACGTCGTGACGCGCTCCGGCCCCAGGGCGTCGGCGGCGATGGCGGTCGTGAGCGCGGAATCGATGCCGCCGGAGAGGCCGATGACCGCGCCTCGGAAGCCGCTCTTGAGCACATAGTCCCTCGTGCCGGTAACGAGGGCCTGGTAGACCTCCGTGAGCGGATGCAGCTCTTCCGTGATGGACGGCGCGAGTTGTTCCTGGCGTGTGCTTTCGCTCGGCCCTGACAGGAAGTAGCGGCGCGGCGCGCCGATGGAATCGAGATCCGGCCTCGCCAGTGGTCCCTCCGGGTCGGGTGAGCCGGCCTCGTCGGCGTCAATGTCCACGAGCAGCAGCGACTCCTCGAACTGCGGCGCCCGCGCGATGAGGTCGCCGCGCGGGTCGAAAACGAGGCTCTGCCCATCGAAGACGAGTTCGTCCTGCCCGCCGATCAGGTTGACGTAGGCGATGTAGCAGCCGTGTTCGCCGGCGCGCCGCGAGAGCATCGCGCTGCGCTGGGCGAAACGCCCCTGGTGGTACGGCGAGCCGTTGATGGTGACGATGACCTCCGCGCCTGCGCGCCGCTGAACAGTGGCGGGGCCGGTGTCGTACCAGATGTCCTCGCAGATATTGACGCCCGTCTGGACGCCGGTGATCTCGAATACAGGGCACTCTTTGCCCCGGGCGAAGTAGCGCTGCTCATCGAACACGCCGTGGTTCGGCAGGAGGATCTTGCGGTAGACGGCGGCGACGCTGCCGGCATGGAGCACCGCCGCGGCGTTGTAGACGCGGCCTTCCATCTCGTCCGGGTAGAGGGCTGCACCGAGGTGGAAGGGCTCGCCGTCCACGAAGTCGGGAACCCCGACGACGACGGTGATGCCGTCGGCTGCTTCAGAGAGTCGTTCCAGTTGAGCGCGAGCGTCGAGGAGGAATTGACGCTTGAAGAGGAGGTCTTCTGGTGGATAGCCGGTGAGCGCCAACTCAGGGAAGGCCACGAGATCGGCCTGCCGTTCCCGGGCCTCCTGCACGAGCGCAAGTATCCGTTCGGCGTTGCCGTGGAGGTCGCCGACGGTTGCGTTCATCTGCCCGAGGGCTATGCGGATGGGCCTCACAATCGCCCCCGTGCGAATCAGGTAGCGGGGCTGAGGGCTGGCAGTCCTGACCGGCCAGTGCGCGCGGGTCGCGCGGTTATGGTGGCTACATGCCTGAGCGGCGGCGGCGCCTGGCGGAACGACGGGCCGCGATACGGGCCTTTTCTCCCTTGGAGCGGAAGAAGCGTCGGTCCTTATGGGCCTTCAGGATGCCGTTTCGGGTAACTGCCGCGCGGAACCGCGATACGATCGCCTCAGGCGGCTCCCCGTCTCTCATCTCAACGAATGCCATGGATGCTCCATGCGCGTATGCCGCGCGGAAGTGATGCTAGCACACGGCCACGCTCACCGGCAAGGCTGCGAGCCTCGTTCGGGACGTGCTGCCCCACGCTCCACAGCCCCGCCGGACGCACCCGCGCAGTGAGGCAAGCCGGCGGCAGCGAAAGAGCGAGCGCGAGAGTCTGATTTGGTGCGGCGATTGTTCTGTTCTGTCTCCTCTGCGGCATCAGGCGATTACTGAAAGCGTCATCGCCAAGTAACCGAAGCGCCTCAAAGCGTCACACCAACGTCATCATCAGCCGTTGTACTCTTACTGAGGACAGTTGGCTATACACCCGGATGGAGGAACATCGCATAATGGATCGGCAGAAGCGGTGGCGCGGACTTCCCCTCGCAGGTCTGCTGCTCGTTGCCCTGGTGTTGGCGGCGTGCGAGTCCACGCCGCCGAACGTCGGTGTCGTCGAAACCGGCGCGCGCCCGACGCCCACGGCTGAGGTCGACTCTGTGCCTTCTCCTGCGCCGATGCCCACGCGCACGCCTACCGCTGCACCCCCCCCTACGCCGACGCCGACGCTTACCCCGTCTCCCACGGCGACGCCGGTCCCGTCGGACACGCCGACACCCACACCGAGGCCAACCTTCACGCCGACGCCCACGGCGACGCCGACGCAGCAACGGGTTGGGCAGCGGGTGCTCACCGAATACGTGCCGTGGTTCAGCAGGCCGCCGAGCCATTGGCACTGGAGGATCAGGGACGGGCTGAGCAAGCTCTGGATCGAGCGTCCGGAGTTCGTGGTCGCGCTTGTGCAGACACCGTTCTTCTCCTCCGAGAGCATCACGAGCCCCGACTCCTCAGACTCCGCCAGGAACAGGAACGACACGTACGGCCTCGAGACGCTTCTGGAGATAGCGGCGCTTGACGAAGATCTTGCGCTGGGGATCGCGCGACTCGACTGGTTCGCGGACGGCATCCCTGACCTTGAGGGCTCTACCGACTCGGAAGAGTTGCAGCTGATCGAGTTGCTGCTGGAGATGGCCGAGAACAACCTTGAGGTGGCGAGAGCCGTCTTGGGGCTGGAGTGGCTCGCGGACGGCGTGAACCTGAATGAGAAGGAGATACTCGCCATCTTTGCACGGACTCCCGAGAACCAGACCGGGCTGATGCTACGGGTCATGGGAGAGCCGTGGCTGAGGGACGGGATACGGCCCGACCGCGGGGAGTCGCTTGAGCACTCGCCCGAGAGGGCTGCTATCGATGCCCTGGGAATCATCCACGGCGCGAGTCCGGAGCTTGCGCTGAGGATGGTGGGGTACCTAGACGAGTCGCTGCCCCTGCTGGACGTAGGGATGCTCAGCGGCGTGGTTAGCGCTGTCCGCGCTGACCTGTTCGAACGGTTGACCGCCGAGCCCTGGTTCACCGACGGGCTGGATGCCTCAGAGCGTGCGTTCCTGCTGGGCGTAAACGTAGCGCTGTTCGCGGACATGCTGGACTCGCACGACCTGCGGACGAGGACGATCAGGCTGCCCCTCGCTGGCGAGGTCCGCCTCTGGGCGCTGAGCCACAAGCAGTTCCGCGATACTGAGCTGGAGGTGCCAAGCGAGATCGGGACCGGATCGACCATCTATACGCCCGACAGGCCCCTTGATTACATGGAGCAGGCGATCCGGAAAACCGAAGGGATCATGGGGGTGCCGTTCCCGGCTACCGACGCGGTCATGCTGACCCTGCTGGGCGACCCGCCTCGATGGCCGGGCACCCCGGGCCTTCACTACGGCACTCACTTCTTCGTGAATGATGTTGGGCGGCTCACCTTCCATGAAACAGCCCACTACTATTTCCATCCCAACGTATTCAAGGAGACATGGCTGATCGAGGGAGGGGCGGAGTTTGTCAGGTATTTCACCAGCCTCAAGCTGGCCGAGGAGCTCAGGTCCGATCCGGGGCTGTTCGTTTCGGGCGGCCCGTACTACGACAACTCGGGGACGAACTGGGAGAGCACATGGAAGCGTGCATCCGATGCCTTCGCGGGCTGCATGGAATCAACCGGCGCGAAGAACATCCAGGACATGATCGACCGTGACCTGGACTGCTCGTATTCGTTCGGCCGGTACCTGCTGCTGGGCATCTACGACCTGATCGGCGAGGACGCGATGCGGTCTGCGCTGCGCGAGTTGTACCTGACCTCGGAGGAACTGTTCGAGTCCTACGAACCCCACCTGACGGAGGAGGAGATCTACCGGACATTCCTCAAGCACGTTCCGGCGGGGAAGGAGGAGGCGTTCCGCGCCTTCTACAGGCACGCTCATGGCGGGCCGTTCATTGACGGCTAGGCGGGGTCCTGCCGTGTTGGCAGGCACGGTCCCCTTGAATAGCAAGCCGGGCGCCCGCCTCATGGACGGGCAAGCACGGCACGATTGACAACGCCGCCGCGCAAGGGGTATGTTGGCATTAGCAGTCGCCATCCGCGACTGCTAACTGCGAGAGAGGCCTTTTAGCGTATGCCTACCTACGCATACCAGTGCGAGTCCTGCGGTAACGAGTTCGACCTGCGCCAGAGCTTCAGCGCCAGCACGGAGCAGCCGTGTCCCGCCTGCTCCGGACTCAGCCGCCGCAGGATCTCGGTTCCCGCGGTCATCTACAAGGGCTCCGGCTTCTACACGACGGACTACGCCCGCAAGGGCAGCGATTCTTCTTCGTCGTCGTCGTCTTCTTCTTCCTCTTCGTCGTCGTCTTCGTCCGCTTCCTCGTCCTCAGAGAAGAGCGGCACCAAGACGACGGACTCGAAGAGCAAGGCGTCCAGCGCGTCTGAGTAAACGATGCGCGCGGTTGTGCAGCGCGTCAGCAACGCATCCGTGTCGGTCGACGGCGGCGTGGTATCGCACATCGGACGAGGACTGCTGGTGCTGGCTGCGGTGGGCCGCGAAGACACAGACGCGGACCTTCAGTACATCGTTGAGAAAACGGTCCGCCTGCGTATCTTCCCGGACGACGAGGGGCGCTTCGACCGCTCCGTCCTGGATGTGGGCGGAAGCTTGCTGGTGGTGAGCCAGTTCACCCTCTACGGCGATGTGCGCCGGGGGCGGGGTCCCTCCTTCACGGCATCCGCTCCTCCGGCCGAAGCGGAAGAACGTTTCGCCGCTCTCGTGGAGTGCTTCCGCGCGACCGGCGTTCCAACCGAGACGGGACGATTCCAGGCGATGATGGACGTTGCGCTCGTGAACGACGGCCCCGTGACCATGATCCTGGACTCGGCGGACCGTCACCGCCCCCGGAACTGAGAGCGCATCCTCCGCAGTGCGCGGGCCCTCTCGCGCTTGACCGCGTCCGCCCTGGCTTGCTAGCGTGCCCCTATCCGTTGGGACGGAGGTGCATCATGAGTGCAGCGATGAACAGGTTTGGCGGATGGGCCCTCGTCATTGGTCCATTGCTCGCGCTGGGGTTCTTCCTGGTCGAACCCGGCGGGTTGCTGATAGACCCCGCCGACAGCACCGATGCTGTTGCCAGCATCACGGCGAAGGCGTCGAATACGGCGCTCACCCACCTGACAGCACTGATCGTGCCTTTCGGTCTCGCGCTCCTGCTGTTCGGTTACATCGTCCTTCAGGCAGGGGCCATCCGGGAAGGCGGCGGAATCGGGGCGGCGTTGCTCGCCGTGGTGTTCCTGGGGATCGGCATGATCGCCTGGGGGATCACCCAGGGACTGAACCACCCGATCTCCGAGATCGACGTTTCGTCCGCGGGATCGATGGCGGTGGGACTGGCGCTCCACGAGTTGCAGTCCGCTGGCCGTGTCCTGGGCGGGCTGTTCGTCGCCGCCGGGTTCCTCGTTCTGGGCCTGAGCCCCTGGATGCGCGCTCGCTCCAACGTGCTCGCGGCCAACGGGATCGTGCTCATTTCCCTTGTTTCGCTGGCCGGCCTGGTCGTTGGGCTCTTCGCGGTCGACCTGCGTGCTGAGGGAATCATGGTCTCCAGGGCATGCTACTTCGTGTGGGTTGCCTGGAGCGTCTACCTCGGCACGCAGCTCATCAAGAGCAGCAGCAACGAGTCCGGCTGACGCCGGTGGGAGGGATAACCATGGGAGATCGGCTCAAGGGCAAGGTGGCGGTCGTCACGGGCTCGGGGCGCGGCATAGGACGCGCCCATGCGATGGCGCTCGCGGACGAAGGCGCTAGCGTCGTCGTGAACGACATCGGCGTCGAACGCGACGGCTCCGGCGGTACCCGCGCCCCGGCTGACGAGGCGGTCGCGCAGATACGCGAGAACGGCGGCGAAGCCGTCGCCAGCTACGACGACATCTCCGACTACGAGGCCGCCGGCAACCTCATCAGGACGGCAACGGACAACTTCGGACGGCTGGACATCCTGGTGAACAACGCAGGGACGTTCCAGTACCGCCTCTTCCACCAGCTGACGGAGCAGGAGTGGGACGGGCTGATGAACGTGCACCTGTTCGGGACGTTCAACACCTGTCACCACGCCGTGAAGGTGATGATGGAGCAGCGCTATGGCCGCATCATCAACACGGCTTCAAGCCAGTGGCGCAACCCGGAGGGCCGCGGGAACTACGGCGCGGCGAAGGGCGCCATCGTGTCGCTCACGTGGGGGCTTGCCTTCGAATTGCGCAACCACAACATCACCGTGAACGCGATAGCACCCATGGCCGCCACGCGCAGCTTCGGCGACGACACCTACCGGAACATGCTCGCCGACGCAGGGCTGGACCGGAAGAAGAACCCGGCGGAGCAGGGGGATAACCGCGCGGGCCCGGAGTTCGTCTCACCGCTTGTGGTCTGGCTCGCGTCGGAGCGTGCGGCCGGAGTCAACGGCATCGTGTTCCGGGCGGGGTCCGGCAAGATCGGACGGTACAGCCATCCAACCGAAGTGCGGACGCTCTACCGCGAAGCAGGCAACGGCGAACCGTGGACGCTCGACGAGCTCGACGAACTGCTGCCGTCCACTGTGCTGATGGGCGAGACCAGGGCCCCCTTCATCCCGTAGGGCGGCAGGAGGAAGAACCATGGCAGACGAGTACATACCGCCGAGAGGGAACAGGCTCGCGGGCAAGGTCGCCATCGTCACCAGCTCCCGCCCCGCGCTCGCGGCGGGC
>JAPOOH010000455.1 GCA_026713505.1 Chloroflexota bacterium
GCTTGTCCTTCGTCACCTTCTTGAGGAAGTGGAAGAGGAGCACGTCGTTGTTCTGGGAGATGAGGTACGCGATCATCGACGCGAGCACGATGCGCGGCACCGAGCCGAGTATGTCGTCGTAGGCCCCTTGTCCTTCCCACCACGGAGCGCCGGGGATGATGCCGCCGACGTACGTGAGCAGGACGACGATCAGGCTCAGCGCGAACCCCGTCCAGACAACGATGCTTACCGTGCGCCTGCCGTACACCTCGGAGATGGTGTCGGTGATGAGGAAGGTCAGCGGGTACGCGATGAAGCTGACCGACACCTCCCAACCGCCCAGCGTAACGATCTTGGTGGCGATGATGTTTGCCACGACGAGGAATGTCATGAAGGCCATAGCGAGCACTGCCAGCGGCATCATGTCCTCCCATCAGGACGGGCGCACCCGGAGAGATTGCGGGAGTATATCCCTTCCCGGCGCTACGGGAACCCCTGAACTTTCGTGTGATTCAGGCGCTGGGGCTCGGCCCCGGAAACACCCACTGTGAGAGCGCAGGGGCAACCTCGTTGCAGGGCAGCAGCAGCAGGTCGCGCCGGACGTGGCTGCGCCCGCCGGCCGGTTCGCCGTCGCCGCCAGCGACGGCCAGGCACAGCCCACCGTCGCCGGTGCTCAGCGTGCCGTCCCCGCCGTAGGCGAACCGCTGCAGCGGCGACTCCGAGCACGGCCTGACGTAGAGGCTGGCGCCATCCGCCTGGATGCAACGGTCGTGCTCGACGAGGTAGATCTGACCCTCGGCGGGGCGGTTGAACGCGAACATCTCGTCGTCCGCTCCCGGCTTGCAGGTGTGCGCCTGCAGCGGGGCGTTCACGTTGAGGTTGGCCCCGAACCCCGCGACGTCAACGCAGTAGAACTCCGGCTCGTCCAGCGGGTCGGCCAGCATCACGAGGCTTCCGGACGGTGGACCTCCGGGCGCTGACACGGTCGCGGTGGGCGTGGGCCGTGGGGTGGGAGCTGCGGACGCAGCCGGCCCCGGCGTTGGTGTTGGCGTTGGTGCGGGTGGGGAAGTGGTTGTGGCGGCAGCCGCAGGCGCAGCCGTTGGCGCGGGCGCCGGCATGGGCGTGGACGTAGCAGGTTCCGGCGTCGGCGTAGCCAGAGGGGCGGACGTCGACGTCGGTTCCGGAGTCGCGGCTGGCGCAGCCGTGGGAGTGGGCTCGGGTGAACACGCCGCCAGCACAGCGGCAGCCCCGAGGCCGGCAAGCAGGACGGTCGATACCCGCATCCCGGATCAGAAGAAGTTGGTGAGGTTCTTGGAGAGCAGCACGTTCTGGTCCAGGTAGATCTCCCGGCGGCAGATCTTCCACGCTCCGTCGACCCTGCGCAGGGTGTCTATGCGGTTGCCGATCCAGGTGTTGTCCTCGTCCTCCAGCCGGTTGCGGTGCACCAGGAAGCGGGACTTGACGCGGATCTCGCCAGCCCCCACTTCGCCGGTGCCCGAGTCCAGCAGGCGGACGTTCGAGACGAAGTGGGTGACGCGGGATAGCGGCTCCTCCGCCCAGTGTACTCCCGTGCGGATCTGCGCGACGCGTTTCACGAGCGTGTCCTTGCCCTCGTCGAACCAGGACATCTCGATCTTCTCGCGCGTCATCTCCCTGTCCATCTCCTTGGAAGAGACGTTGCGCTTCATCGGCGCATGGTAGCGGGTGTCTTCGGTGAAGAGGTCGAGCCACTCCTCGTAGCGGTGCTCGTCCAGCAGGTCGGCCTCCATGTACAGGAAGTCCTCTATCTCGAGGCGCAGCAGCAACTCCTCGTTGGAAAGCAGATCAGCCACGGCGCGCCTCCTATCTCCCGTTCCTGTTGGTCATCCAGTCGTCCCGGGTAGCGGCGGACCTGGTGGGGGCCATCTCGCCCCAGTCCTTCGCCTGCATCACCTCCGCCCAACGCTGGTAGTAGCGCCTGTGGTTCTCATCGCTGTAGTTGTGGGCGAACAGGCCCGGCATGTCGAACTCCGTCGGGCCGTGGAGCGGAGGCTCGGAGAGCCGCATCTGGTAGTTCAGGTCGAGCTTCTGCGCAACCGGCCCCTTGCTGGCGATCGGCAGGGCGTACCAGTTCTCCATGTCGTCCTGCTGGGTGACCCCGCCCGGACCGTAGTAGAGCTCGTAGTAGTTGGCGAGCTCGGTCTTCCCTTCCTGCGGGGCGTCCTTGTCCACGAAGAAGTACGTCCATATCTCCGTCATCGCGGGGCCCTGCGGGTGCATGATGCGGACCACGCGCCCCAGCCATCCCTCGTTGGGGAAGATGGCCGGGCCGACGGAGAGGTGGGCCATCAGGCCCAGGCGCTTCTTGCGGAGCTCGAACTTCTCGCGCAGGTACTCGCGCACGGCGGGACGTTCGTCCCAGGTGCCGGACTCTTCCCAGCCGGGGTCGCCCGCTTCCGGTATCGTCACGCCCATGGTGTGGCCTTCCGGGAACGAGACTGTGTAGCGGCTCCGTACCTGTCCGACGGAGACCGAGCGGTCCTGCCGCGGGCGCACCGGGTTGCCCGTCGCTCCGACACCCAGCGCGAGCGCCGTGGAGCGGTGCGTTATCCATCCGTGGGTGGTGTCCGTGTCAGGGCAGGGGACCTTCCAGTTGCAGCCCAGCCGCCACTTGACGATCCCGCCGAGCACCTCCGCGCCGTTGTCCGAGCCGTCCGTGTGCATCAGGCCGGTGGCGAGGTAGAAGTCGGCCCCGCCGAGGTATTCGTGGAAGTCCGGGGCAGTCTTGTCCCACGTGGCCCAGATGGAGCCCTGGAAGACCGCCACGCGCGCCTGCAGCAGCCCCCACTGGGACTTGTCCATGAGGTCGTAGCCGTTCTCGTGGTACGGCAGGGCGACCAGCGCGCCAGTGGCGTCGTACGTCCAGCCGTGGAAGGAGCAGACGTGGGTGAAGGAGTTGCCGTGGTCGTAGCGGCAGACGCGGTTGCCGCGGTGCCTGCAGGAGTTCAGGAAAACGTGGACCTTCCCGTCGCGCGACCGGCTGACGATCACCGCCTCCTCGCCCATGCGGCTGAGGACGAAGTCCCCGGGTTCCGGTATCTGGGACTCGTGGCCCACGAAGAGCCACGAGCGGTTGAAGACCTGCTCCATCTCCTGGTCGTAGATGTCCTGGTTCCAGAAGATCTCCCTGCTGACCGTGCCGCTTTCCGAGTCAACGAGTCTCTTCATCTCCGACGTGAGCTGAACCATGATCTCCTCCTCGTGTATCCCGCTCGATCGGGCGCTATTCAACCACATGCGCGCCGGTATGGAAACAAGCGCAGGGCATGAGTTCGGGTAGACGGGTCTCGTTGGGGGGAGACCCGCGCCCGCCCGGACTCATGCGGCTGGTAGAATGCCCCCGGTTGAGGCCTACAGGCATGTTGACCGAATTCACCAAGCTGGCAGAGGTGGGGGACCTTGCCCCCGGCCAGATGCGCACGATCAGGCTGGGCGGTGAGTACGTCCTGCTGGCGCGCATCGGCGACGAGTACTTCGCCCTTGACGGGTTCTGCTCCCACGCGGACGGTTTCCTTGCGGACGGCTACCTCATGGAGGAGTACTGCGAGGTCGAGTGTCCCATCCATGAGGGCGCCTTCCACCTGCGCACCGGCGCGGTGACGAACCCGCCCGCCGAGGAGCCGGTCGTCGCGTACGAGGTCCGCATCGAGGGCGGGGACATCCTCGCGGGGCCGCGCGGGGAGTAACAGGGCGCTCGTTCCATACCCCACCCATGTGCCCTGTCGGGCACTCTGGATTCCCGCTTTCGCGGGAATGACGGGACAGAGCGGGAATGGCGCGGAGCTAGGCCTCCTTGGCGACGGCGGCCATGACGCGGTCGCGGATGAGCGCGTGGAGGTCGGGGTCCAGGGGGCCGGCTTCCGCCGCGGCGATGTTCGCCTTGAGGTGGTCCAGGTTCTGGGTTCCGTTGATGAACGTGTGCGCAGACGGGTGCCCGAGCGAGTAGCGGAACATCGTCGAGACGAGGTCCATCCCCTCGAGCACGTCAGCGAGGCCGGACGCCACCCAGCGCCTGCGTACGACGGGGAACTCCCCGCCGCGTCCCTGCTCCCGCAGCGGAGCGCCCTTGACCGAGCCGCCCCGGATGATGGTGCCGGCCCCGGCCGCCTCCGCCGCCGTGATGGACTCCTCGTGCTCCGGCTCCAGCGCCGAGTAGACGATCTGGAAGGCGTCGAACACGCCCCATCCGATGTAGGCGGCGATGTCCGGCAGGGTGGCGGAGACGCCGATGAAGCGCGCCTTTCCGGACGCCCGCACCTCTTCGAGCGCCGAGACGCAGTCGTGCGCCTCGATTTCTTCGACCTTCGGCCCGTGGAGTTGCAGCAGGTCGACGTGGTCGGTCTTCAGGCGGGCCAGGCTCTCGTCCATGGTGCGCAGGATGTCTGCGCGCGACCACTCGGACTCGGCGTGAGGGACGCCGGTCTGCGGACGACCGCACTTCGTCGCGAGGTAGTATTCGTCGCGGCGGTGGGAGATGAAGCGTCCTATGAACTCCTCGCTCCGTCCGTACGCGGGGGCGGTGTCGATGAAGTTGATGCCGGAGTCCAGCACCGCGTTCAGGACGACGCCTGCGTGCTCCTCGCTGGGGAGCCGCCCACCGTTCTCCACCGTGTCGCGCATCTCCAGCGCGCCGAACCCGAGTTTCGTGACTTCCAGTCCCGTCCGTCCAAGCACGACCTTTTCCATGGTCTTCCTCCGGGGGCCTGTCTCAGTAAGGCCCATTGCATAACCCATCCACGCACCGGCGGTTCAACCTCACCCTGACCCTCTTCCCTCAATGGAGAGAGGATAAGGCGCGGTTCACCCTCACCCGAACCCTATCCCCTCAAGGGAGAGGGGATAGGTGGCAGTTCACCCTCACCCTGACCCTCTCCCCTCAAGGGAGAGGGGATAAGGCGGCGGTTCAGCCTCACCCTGACCCTCTCCCCTCAAGGGAGAGGGGATAAGGCGGCGGTTCAGCCTCACCCTGACCCTCTCCCCTCAAGGGAGAGGGGATAAGGCGGCAGTTCAGATGCCGTAGAAGCGCCGGGGGTTGTCCTCGACAATCTTCTTGGCCACGCCGACGGGTATCTCGCCCTCGGCCTCTCTCCGTTCGATCACGTCGAGCGCGTGCAGCTCGGCGGACTGGTCGGCGTGCGTGTAGTCGGTGCCGATCATGAGGCTGTCCTCGGTCCCGAACGACAGGATGTAGGGGATGTCGTCCGTGGTGTCGCAGGCCACGTAGAAGCGGCAGTTGCGGAATAGGTCCGAGCGGTAGTCGAAGGGGTGGAACGTCAGTTTCTGGGCCTTGGCGATGAGGTCCGCCATGAGGAAGGGCACCCAGGACGCGCCGGTCTCGATCCAGCCGACCCGCAGTTCCGGGAAGCGGTCGGGGACGTCGCTCATGGCGAGGTCGGTGAATGCGGCGATGGCATTGAAGCGCCCGCCGATGTCGGCGCCGGACTCCGGGGGGTTGCCCGTGCCGGTGTGGACGCAGACGGGGATGTCGAGGCGGCTGGCCTCCTCGTAGAGCGGGAAGAAGTACGGGTCCCTGGCGCTCCGGCCGCACTCGATGCCCTTCTTCATGATGCCGCACGCGCCGTTCTCCTTCGCCCAGCGCATCTGGTTGACCGCCTCGTCGATGTCCAGCGTGGGCATGAGCGCCACCCAGCGGAGGCGTCCGCCGGAGGCGTGCGTGGCGTCGGCCATCCAGCGGTTGTAAGCGGCGGTGACGGCGGTGTCCACCTGCGCCCGGGCCGTGGACCCGCCCACGCAGAGCGGGGGCTCGAACACCTCCCAGTCCACCATCCACTACTCC
>JAPOOH010000537.1 GCA_026713505.1 Chloroflexota bacterium
CCCTGCGGCTCGTCTTCCAGGGGATCGCACGGCAGCGCGTCACCGAAAACGTGTACCTTGCGGTACCGCCCTTCTCCACGCGCACCACCCGGCGAAGGGATGCGCTCGCGCTTTGCCGCCGCCTGGGACTTGGCCTCCTGGAGGTTCGGCTCAAGCCCGAGCCGCTCGTCGAGGCATTGCTGGACCCGGCGGAATTCCGACCGCGTCGACGGACGGAGCGCCGCGGGAGGCTGCTCAGGGAGTTTCAGCGCCGGGTCGGCGATCCCAACGAAGGCGGGACGAACCGGCGCAAGGTGATGACCGCCTACCGCCAGGATGCTCTTCGCTGCGCCCTCTACCTCAACCTCCACGGACCGACGAAGGCATCGGTGGTCGCCCACGACACCGGCGCCGCGCGGGCTCGGTCAATAATGTACGCCGACCACTACGGGTGGTTCGAACGACCGGTCGGGACACCCCGCGGAACCTACGGGCTGACGCCGAAGGGTCGAGCCGCGCTCGACGAGTACGGGGACGAGGTGTCGGACCTCTAGCCCGCGCCCCTTTCACATGGAAACGCACTGAGTCTTTGTCGCTCACGGCAGCCGGCCTGTGGCCGGCGCCTGCGCGAGCGCGCCGCGTTCGCGGCGGGCCGCAGTCGCGGCCTGTCGCGCGTCGGTCAAAGACGGATGCGCGCTAAATTTCCGGCTCGCCTTCGGTCCTTGGCAGGCCGTCCGCGAAATGCAGCCAGGGCACGCTGTCGGCCATGAATATGTGACGCTGCGGCGTCAGTGACTCCGGGCGGTCGAGCGTTCCCACCGTGATCCACACCGCCGGGGTCTGCCCCTCGGTGTAGTTGTAGAAGAGCTGCCCGCCGCAGCGTCCGCAGAATTTCCGGATCGCGAATGACGAGGACTCGTAGCTCTCCGCCCTTCCCTGCGTCACCGTGAGGACGTCGTCCTCGAAGCCCGCCCAGGTCTGGAACGCGGTGCCGCCCGCCCGGCGGCACATCGAGCAATGGCAATGGAAGACGTAAACCGGCTCCCCGCGGATCTCGTAGCGCACGTCGCCGCAGAGGCAGCCGCCGGAGAGAGTCTCGGACATCAGTTCAAACCTCGGTCATGGCGTTCCTTCGTCCCCTAGTAGGGAACGCCGGAAGAGCGCGCAAGGGAGCCTCTTCATGCCGTGAAGGAATGGGCGCCCGGGCGCGCGCCTATTCGAGGATCAGCTCCTCGATCATCACCGGCAGCCCTGCCGTGAGCCCCCCGTCCACCACCAGGTTGGCGCCGTTGACGAAGCCCGCTTCGTCGGCCGCGACGAAGGCGACGGCGGCGGCGATATCCTCCGGCTGGCCGACGTGCCCGACGGGATACCAGCGGGCCAGCTGCTCGAAGATCTTCGGGTTCTTCTGCCGCCGGATTCGCCAGTTCTCGATATCCGTCTCCACCGTGCCGGGCGAGACCATGTTGGTGCGGATGCCCCTGGGCCCGTACTCGATTGCAAAGGACTGGGTGAGGCTCAGCAGCCCCGCCTTGGCCGCGCTGTAGGCCGGATTGCCGAGCGCCATCAGGCCGTTCACCGAGCCGATGTTGACGATGGCGCCGGCCCCGCGCGCGACCATCCCCGGCAGCACCGCCTTGGCGCAGACGAACTGGCCGTTCAGGTCGACCTCCAGCTCCGCCTGCCAGTCGGCAAGCCCGGTGCTCTCCAGGTCGCCCTTGGTTGCCCAGGCCGCGTTGTTGATCAGCACGTCCGGCGCACCGATGGCGTCGGTCATCCGGGCCAGTGCCGCCGCGACGGAGTCCGGGTCGGTGATCTCGGCCACGAGTGCCAGCGCGCGCCCGCCCGCCGCCTCGACACGCGCCGCCACCTCCGCCGCCGCGTCCGGCTTCCGGTCGAGCACGCCGATGGCGCCGCCCTCCTCCGCCAGCCTGAGCGCGATGGCGCTGCCG
>JAPOOH010000456.1 GCA_026713505.1 Chloroflexota bacterium
AAGGCACGCGCTTTAGCGCGCAACCTCGCAGCCAAGGGATTGGGATGCCGTCATCCCCGCCTTTCTCCCGTCATTCCCGTGAAAACGGGAATCCAGAGTGCCCGGCTGGGCACACGAGGCAGGACGGCTCGGTAGAGCCTGTCATGCCGAACGCCGCCGAAGGCGCACTCCAGGCTGCCCATGGCCAGCGCCGTCACCCCCTGCCACTCCTCCGCATCCATGAGCACCCCGCAGGTGGCGCGAGCTGCCCGCAGCCCCCTACAGCTCGTCCAACCGCCCCGTTGGCCTGTCGTTCCTGCGCGCCACCATGCGGGTGAATCCCAGCACGCGCCCACTGTCCACGGCCAGCATGTCGGCCTCGTCGGCAGGCTTGCCCAGCCGTTCCGACCACAGCACGTCCGACGCCACCCAGAGCCTCCAGCCATCCGGGACCAGGTCGGCACGCTCGACGCTCACCAACCCGCTCCGCTCCCAGTGACGCTTCCACCAGGCCGGGCTGTGGAGACTGAAGAGCTCCGGTTGCCAGTAAGACCGGAGGTGTTCGGGCGGCTCGTCTGAGGTCAGCTCCTCGACCAGCCCCGGCACGACGATCCCCATCTGCCCGCCGGGCCTGACCAGCCGGGCCATGTGGTGTTGCAGGTAGAGGTCGTCCGTCCCGAAGTAGTGATAGGCGTCCACGCTCACCATTGCATCGAAGAACCCGTCGGCGAAAGGCAGGACGTGTGCCTCCGCATGGATGGGAAACACGCTGTCTTCCAGGCCGGCCTCGCGGATCCGGTCGAGGTTCTCGCCGGCGTCTATCCACAGGTCCGTCGCCCACACCTGCAGTCCGTACTCCTTCGCCAGGAAGATGGAGCTCAATCCCCTGCCGCAGCCCATGTCCAGGACCCGCATGCCGGGGCTGAGGTTCATGCACGCCGCCAGGGACTCCGTCAGCCACAGGGCGTTCGGCCCCATCATGTTGTCCAGTACCCAGTCCGGGTCATAGTTCTCCGAGCGGGGGAACTCGGCCCGCCGGAATGAGCCCTTTCGCCCTTCGTCTTCGGCGCTCAAACCTCGTCTCCTTCTTGCCGCTCCCGGTAACCCGGACGGACGCTTCCAGGATCACACGCTAGCACAAGGATGGTCCGGCAGGCCCGCCATCCCCTGGAACGGACCCGTCACTCCGCACCTGCTCCCATCATTCCGGCGGAGTCTCGAAGCCAGCCGCGCGCCGGAGGTCGCGATAGAGGAGGGCATCGCGGACCGGCCAGGTGCGGCAAGGGACAAGGGCGCCCCGGCAGTGAGACGTCGTCCGGCAGCTAGTGAGACACGGTGATATCAGTTCCGGTATCCGAAATGAGACCGCGACTACCTACCCAGCCGCCATTCTCTCTGTAATGCTGTCACCTGAGTTGCATACTGAGATCGCTCGCTCTTCGTCCTTGCTCACGAGGCCGTCTCGCCTTCAGAGCTCTCTTCTCTCAGAGCAGGATAGCCCGAGGAGGTGGTCCCCGAATGCCTGGAAGATGGCAGCTGGCAATCTTCGTGGTGCCCACGGCTATCGTAACCGCCATAGTCATCGGCATCTTCATCCTGCTGACCGCAGGATCAGGTGAACCGGCCCAACCCGAAGTGGGCCTGACGGCAGAGGCCGCACTGGAATCCCCTTCCGGCAGTTCCATGGGGAACGTTGCATTCCGGCAGGCAAGCACCGGCGTCCTGATCATGGCCGACGTGAGGGGGCTGGCCCCGGGCGGCCATGCTTTCATCATCCACGAGGTCGGCGCGTGTTCGCCTGACTTTGGCGCCGCGGGTGACCACTTCAACCCCACCGATGTGGAGCATGGTCTTGTCCACCCGGCGTGGAAGGGCGGATCGGGGGGAGGACACGGCGGCGACCTGCCCAATATCTACGCCGCTTCTGACGGTTCTGCACGCGCAGACTTCTTTTCCGTTGGCGTCACACTGGACAGGGACCTGCGTCATTCCGTATTCGATGACGACGGCTCCGCCATCATCGTGCACGAAAACCCGGACTCCTACGGAGAAGAGGAATCGGACACCGGCGAACGCGTGGCCTGTGGCGTTATTGAGCCGATGTAGCACTTGTTCCCCTGTAGTGGAGTCCCGTTTCCGCTGGAGTAACAGGACCTCTCGCAACGCACCTCATCCTGTCCATCCTGTGCATCGATGTGAGTGAATGAAGCAGGACGGGGGTGTAAGCTCCGGAGGTGACGACCCAGCCACCCTCCAGCCAGGCTCCGACGCCCGCAGCGGATGCGGGCGCATCCCCGCAGCGCCTCGCGCGGATAATCTTCCAACTCCACCTGCCAGCCATCGCACTCGGGTTCGGCATGGGCGCGACGGTCCCCGTCGTGCCGGAGTTCGCTAAGTCGTTCGGCGTCGGGCCGGAGCAGGCGTCTCTCGTCTTCGTATCCACCATGGTCGGCGGGCTCACCGCCAGCATCCCCATCGGCTACCTGCTCGATAGGATCGGACGGCGGCGCATCCTCATTCTGGGGCCTGCGCTCACCGCCCTCTCCGCCTTCCTCACCGCCACCGCAGGCTCCTTCGAACTGCTGCTGCTCTACCGCTTCATCGGCGGATGGGGCACGCAGATGTGGACGCTCAGCCGGCTCACGATGATCGCCGACACCAGCGCCTCCGCCTCGCGGGGACGCATGATCACGAGCCTCCTCGGCGTGCAGCACGTCGGTACGCTCGCCGGACCGCTCGCCGGCGGGCTGTTGGCCGTCACGTTCGGCCTGGAGGTCGCGTTCGTGTTGCAGGGCGTGTTCGCCGTCGTGGCGATGACTCCCGGCTTCTTCGCCAGGGAGACGATGCCGCAGGGCGAGCGCGCCGGAGGACGGGGCGGAGCGTCCGCCTCATCGGAGAGCTTCTCGTGGAGGGCGCTCCTCGCATACCCGATACCGGTCATGTTCCTCGCCCAGTGGCTCGGCATGACGGCGCGCGGCGGCATCGTCGCGGGAAGCACCGTCTTCATCTACGCCGCCTACGCCTACGAGGAAGCCGACCCCGCGACACTCGGCATCCTGAGCAGCCTGATGGCGGGGGCGGGGATACCGCTCACCTTCGCCGCCGGGTACCTGATGGACCGCTTCGGACGGAAGATATCCATCGTGCCCGGCCTCTTCGTGCTCGGCGGCGCGATGGCCTTCCTCGGGGTCACCTCGTTCGTAGGGCTGGGGTTCGGTTACTTCATCGCGGGGTTCGTCGTGCTGCAGACCATGAACAGTCTGCTCACCGGCTCGTGGCAGGTGGTCGGCTCCGACCTTGCTCCGCCCGGCGGAAGGGGCCGCTTCTTCGCGGTAGGGCGTACTGTCACGCAGGCGGGATTCGCGACCAACCCCGCGATCTTCTCTGTCTGCACGGCGCTCTCCGGCTTCACCCTCGCGTTGGGTGTCGTCGGCGTCGCGGGCATGCTCTCCTCGGTCATCCTCGGCGCGTTCGTCCCGGAGACCCATCGCCGCTCATCTTCTTCCGGCGGACGGGAGTAGCGAGAGGCAGGCTGCACCCTCTCTCCCTGGTGAGGAGGGCGTGCGTGCCGCGCGGGCGAGGGTGAGGGTTGTCCCCATCCGGTCCGCCCTGTGCATCGATGTTCGTTGCCGGGGTGCGACACGCGCCCCTTCCGCTGTCGCTCCTCGTCCAGGTACGCTGGGTGCATGACCGTCGTGCGCGCAGCACCCATAGACCGCGTTCATAAGTCACGGCCCACCCATAAGCAGGGTTACAGGACGAACGAGCACACCCCCTCGATTCTGCAGATCTTGACTCCTTGGTCCGGGAAGCAGGCCATGGCCTTGCCGATCAAGAATTCAAGACGTCGAAACATCCCATCTTCCCCTCGTAGGATCCGACCTTGATCGAAATCTTGAACGCAACCGACAAACATCAGGCCGCGTTGACACCGGTATGCCCCGCCCCTATCTTCCGCGCCATCGCTCGACGGAGGTGCGCGCGCAAAGATGCTGAGCCGACCAGCAGCAATAGGAGCCCACGCGGCGCTGGCGCTCTTTGCCGTCGCGTGCGGGAGTGGACCCACCCCCACGCTGAGCCCCGGCCCCGTCGCCGACCCCGAGGAGGCCGCGCATCTCCGTGAACTCGCCTTCGGCTACTGGGAAGCGTTCAATGCCTACGACGCTGACGGGACGCTCGCCTACCTGGAGGGCGGGTACCGCGCGCAGCGGGAGGAGAACGTCCGAACGGAGATCGGTCGCATCGACCTCTTCAACGTGCAGCTCGGCGTGAGCGAGGAGGCCCCGCCCTGGATCATCGAGGGCGGCGGCCGGGAGATGTACCTCACGATGAAGGAGCCGCTCGGTACGCGCCGCATCCGCATGGAGTTCCAGGACGTCGAGGGTGAGTGGAAGATCACCTTCGCCCAACAGACAGAGTAGGGGCATCCCTTGTGGGTGCCCTTGGAGGAGTGCAGGAGAAACCCATGCGCGAGCGGTTCCACGAACGATGGCGCGACAAGACCCGCGACGACATCGCGAAGGCCCTCAAGTCGCTCGGCCTCCGCGCCGAGATGGCCGAGCGGGGCAGGCCCGAAGAGGAGATCAAGAAGGGCACGTTCACACGCTCGATTGGAGTAGTCGACGTCGCGGAAGGGCCCTTCCGCTGGGTCAATATCGTCAAACAGGACGGCAACCAGTACAGCCCTACGCGGTGGTGGACCGTCTTCTGCCTGCCCGACGAGGGACAGGACGACGGTCCGGACGACCTGCGCTACGTGGACAACAGGCAGGCGGTCGACATCAAGACGAGCCGCGAGAAGAGCTTCCCGCTGTTCGGCCGGGTGACCGCCGTCACGTGGACGGGCGACGACTGCGGCATGGGGCTGCTCGACACGCTCTCCGGGGACCCGGCGGTCACCCGGCTCGCGAAGAAGGTCGGCTGCCTTGAGATCGCGGCCTACGACAAGGAGTTCCGGGGTTGGACGGTGCAGGTGGACACGGGCCTGCGCCCGAAGCGGCAGGACTGGGAAGCGCTGCTCAGGATCGCGGGGTACCTGCACCCTCCCTCAGATGAGAACGCGCCGTAGACCCACTTGCTTGAACGGCACGCGGGCTGGGAGTACAGTACCCCTACACAGACGATACACACGCACGAGAGAGGTGCAACGATGCTCACGCAGCAAGAGAACGACCTGCTCACCAGAGTGGGCCCCGGCACGCCCGCGGGCGAACTGCTTCGCCGCTACTGGCACCCCATCGCCATCGCCTCCGACCTCACGGACGAGCGCCCCACCAAGGCCGTCCGCGTGCTCGGGGAGGATCTCGTGCTCTTCAAGGACAAGTCCGGGCGCATCGGCCTCCTCGCCGACCACTGCGCGCACCGCAGTGCCTCGCTGGTCTACGGGCGCGTTGAGGAACGCGGCACCTCCTGCGCCTACCACGGCTGGCTCTACGACTGCGACGGCAACATCCTCGAGACGCCGCCGGAGAAGAACGAGGCGATCATGCGCTCCGTGAAGCAGCCTGCCTACAAGGTGCAGGAGCACATCGGCCTCATCTTCGCCTACATGGGCCCCCTGCCCGCGCCTCCCATGGCCCCTTACGACACGATGTTCCGCAAGGACGGCAAGCG
>JAPOOH010000457.1 GCA_026713505.1 Chloroflexota bacterium
GGTTGGGTCGAACGTGAAGTGTTTCTCGTTCCCCGGGGGGTGGCGGACGGTTTTCATGGGGTCGCCGCCGTCCTCTACGAGCCGCATCTGCTCTTCCAGCAGCTTGCGGTACAGGATGATGCCGACGTCCGACTGCCCCAGCTTCTCGAGGTGACGCTTCGCGATGGGCCCCTGCGTCCACCATGCCATCGTGTCCTGTCCGATAACGAAGTTCACGGCGGCGCGGCCTTCCTCGTCGAGGTACGGAACGTCGTACCCGGGTATCTCCTCCTGCGGCTCCAGCTCGACTCCTTCCGGCGGCACATAGACGTTGTACAGGATGTGCCACGTGTGGGTGTCGTCTATCGGCACGCGCATCTGGAAACCGGTCGTTCCGCCCAGCCAGTTCGGGAAGATGATGGGGTGACCTACCGTCCACTCCGGGTCGTCTTCGGTCGTCCCCTCAACCACGCGCTTCTTCACGAGTCCGTTCGCATAGCGGTCGAACCCTATCTTCTGGTGTGCGCGCAGGGCGATCTCGCTACGGTCCGCTATCGCGCCCTCACGCTCCAGCACCGTGCTCGTCTGGTAGACGTGCAACCACTCCGTGTGCACCGGGTCGAGCGAGTTCTCCATGCACTGCAGCCAATTGCACGGCAGGACGGTCACACCGATATCGCGCAGCACGTTGTCCCACACCAGCAGGTCCCACCGAGGCAGCAGTGGGACAGGGGCCGGGCCCATGTACGCCCAGAGCAGCCCGCCCAACTCCTCCACGGGATATGCGGCGACGCGCACCTTCTCCTTGAAGCGCCCGTCCGGGTGGACCGTCTCCTCGAACGGCTGCTCGATGCACTGCCCCTCGGCGTCCATCATCCAGCCGTGGTACATGCAGCGCAGGCCGTGCTCTTCCGGGATACCGTAGGAGAGGTCGACGCGGCGGTGGGGACAGTAGCGTTCGATGAGCCCGTACTTCCCGGAGCGGTCGCGGTATAGAACGAGGTCCTCACCCAGGATGGGGACGGCCTTCGTGGGCCGCGCGTTGAGTTCCGACGTTACGGCGACCGGCTGCCAGTAGCGGCGCATCAGTGCGCCCATCGGTGTGCCCGGTCCTACCCGTGTGAGCCGTTCGTTCTCAGCCGTCGAAAGCATGGCCGCACCCCCAGCCTGAACGTTGGGCGCATCATACGCGCGGGTGCCGGGAGCGTCTACGCGGACGTCGAAGGCCGGCGCTGTGCCCGTGCGAATAGCTCATCCGCCGCGAAGGCGACGGGACTGTACCTCCCCGTGAGGCTGCGGACGTGTTTGCCCGTCTCCGGATCGCGCTCGCCGGACATGGGAACGGCCATGAACGCGCCGCCGAGCTGGAGCAGACCCTTCTCCGGGCGTGCGCCCGGAGCACGGTACTCGTCGAACGTGTAAAGGGCCTCGTTCTCCGCGGCGTCACGGAACGTGTTGATCGGGTCCGCGCCGTCCTCCACCAGCCGCATCTGCTCCTCCAGCAGCTTGCGGTACATGATGACGCCAACGTCCGACTGTCCCAGCTTCTCCCGCGTCCGGTCGGCTATCGGCCCCTGCGTGACCCAGGCCGACGAGTCCTGCCCGACGATGAAGTTCTGCAGGTAGCGCCCGTCCTCGCCGACGTAGGGCACGTCATAGCCGGGTATCTCCTCCTGCGGCTCCAGCTCGACTCCCTCCGGCGGCACGTATACCTGGTAGAAGAAGTTCAGGGTGTGGGTGTCGTCAACCGGGACACGCATCTGGAAGCCGTTGATGATGCTGACCCCTGTGGGAAAGATGAGGGGATGACCGCCCGTCCACTCTCGGTCCTGCTCGGTCGTGCCCTCCACCACGCGCCTCTTGATGACGCCGTTCTCATAACGGTCCAAGCCGATCTTCCGATGGGGGCGGCGGGGCATCTCACTGCGGTCGGCTATCACGCCCTCACGCTCCAGCACCGCGCTCGTCACGTTGACGTGCAGCCACTCCGTGTGGACAGGGTCGACGGCGTTCTCCACGCACTGCAGCCAGTTGCACGGCAGCACAAGGACGCCGATGTCGCGCAGGACGTTGTCCCACACCAGCAGGTCCCACCGAGGCAGCAGCGGCGTGGGCGTGGGTCCCATGTACGCCCACAGCAGCCCGCCCAGCTCCTCCACGGGGTAGGCCGCGACGCGCACCTTCTCCTTGAAGCGTCCGTCCGGGTGCACCGTCTCTTCGAACGGCTGCTCGATGCACTGCCCCTCAGCGTCCATCATCCAGCCGTGGTACATGCAGCGCAGGCCATGCTCCTCCGGGATGCCGTAGGAGAGATCGACGCGGCGGTGGGGGCAGTAGCGCTCAAGCAGGCCGTACTCCCCGGAGCGGTCGCGGTACAGAACGAGGTCCTCGCCCAGGATGCGGACGGCCTTCGTAGGCCGTGCGTCGAGCTCCGACGTGACGGCGACGGGTTGCCAGTAGCGCCGCATCAGCGCGCCCATCGGCGTGCCCGGCCCTACACGCGTGAGCCGTTCATTCTCAGCCGCTGACAGCATGGGCCGCATGATACGCGGGGGTGTGGAGGGCGTCTATTCGCACTCATCCTGGCCGCGCGTCGGCCTCTTCCCGATAGCGCCGTGATAGCGATGCGGTCGCATGGTGATAGCGCCGCGGGCGCATCCCGGTCCAGGCGCCTCCCACCGCACCTGACAGCTTCTGCCTCCACGGAAACGCCCCAACCGCCCTCCGCCGCCACGCCTGACCCCTCCGGCCGGGACTCGGAGTAGGAAGGTATGTCAAGGGTATGACATATGTCGGTTGCGCAAGATACACCCTCTCCTTACAATTGGTCCTGACCCCGGAGCAACCGCCGTGACCTTCGGGAGGACGCTATCAAATGCTATCGATTCCGGCGATGCGAAAAACGGGCCCCCCGCCTCACCCCTGCCCTTGCCGTACGCCTCGTATCGGCGTACTCTCGCGGAAAATGATGGCCGGGAGCGCACCATGTACGACCTGCTGATCAAGAACGGACGAGTCGCCGACGGCTCGGGTATGCCCTCGTTCATCGCCGACGTCGGCATCGTGGACGGGCGCGTCGCGGACGTGGGCCGCCTCTCCGGCCCCGCGCAGCGCACCATCGACGCCGAAGGCCGCGTCGTCGCGCCGGGTTTCATCGACAACCACTGCCACTTCGACGCGCAAGCGACGTGGGACCCGCTCTGCACGTTCTCCCCTCAGCACGGCGTTACCAGCGTCATCTTCGGCAACTGCTCCCTGACGCTCGCGCCGGTGAAGCCGGAGGACCACGATGCCCTCGCGATGATGCTCTCACGCGTCGAGGCGATCCCGATGGAGAGTCTGCAGGAAGGCATACCGTGGGAGTGGACGACGTTCGGCAGCTACCTCGACTTCCTGGACCAGCGCCTCGGCGTGAACGCGGGTGCGCTCGTCGGACACTCCGCCATACGCCGCTGGGTGATGGGTGACGAGTCCTTCCAGCGCGCCGAGGCCACTCCTGCCGAACTCGAGGAGATGAAGCAACTCATCCGGGATTCAGTCCGGCAGGGAGCGCTCGGCCTTTCGTTCAACCGCAACAGCGGCCACATGGACCTCCTCGGACGCCCGATCCCCGGCATCGTCCCGCCCGTCGAGGAGCTCTACGAGCTCGCGACCGCGCTCCGTGACGTGGGCGCGGGGGTCGTCCAGTGCGGCGCGGCGTACCCGCTGGAGATACGCGACGGCTTCGCGACGAAGCTGGGCGAATACTCGCAGCGCCCTGTCGTCTACAACCAGATCGTCCACCACCCGAGCGAGCCTGACCGGTGGAAGCGCCACCTGGACATCGTCGAGCGCGGCATCGCAGAAGGGAAGCAGGTCTACCCTGTCATCAAC
>JAPOOH010000568.1 GCA_026713505.1 Chloroflexota bacterium
GCCCTTCGGGTCGCGCCCAGGCGCCCGCCCGCGGCGTCGCGGGCCTCAACCGTATTCCCTGATACGCTTTTCGGCCCGCTCCTGGCGGATCGAACGCCCGGGCGCGACGCAGGCCGTGACCTTGGTGAGAAGTGCGGGCTAGCGCCTATCCTGCCGGAGATAGTTGAGCAGTAGCCCGCTCGGCGCGGGCGAGCGCTCGCCCCGCAAAATTGTGGGGACGATCAGCACCGCGAGCGTCAGCACGTAGGGGAGCATGCCGACGATATAGATCGGCACGTCGAGGCCGATGGCCTGGACGCGCGGAATCAATGCCTCCGCACCGCCGAAGATGAGCGCGCCGATCACCGCGCGCCCCGGCCGCCAACCGGAGAAGATGACCAGCGCGATGACGATCCAGCCACGGCCGGCGACCATGTGTTCGGTCCAGACGAAGCTGGAGGCGAGCGAGAGGTAGGCCCCGGCAATTCCGCAGAGCGCGCCCCCCAGCATCACGGCGACGATGCGAAAGAGCTGGACGTTGACGCCCGCGATATCGGCCGTCGCGGGGTCCTCGCCGACGGCACGGAGCCTGAGGCCCGCATTCGAGCGGTCGAGACCCCACCACACCGCGATGGCAAGCGCCGCAGCGGCGTAAACCAGGATGTCCTGCTGGAAGAAGATCGGGCCGATCCACGGGATGTCGCTGAGGACGCCGAGATCGAGGTCGCGGAAGCCGGTCACCTTCTCGAACATGTAGGGCCGGCCGACGACCCCGGTCAGTCCGTCGCCGAGAGCGACGATGATGAGTCCGGTCAGCACCTGATCGGTGCGGAAGACGACGACGGCGATCCCGAACACGAGGCCGACCAGGGCACCCGCCAGCATGGCAACGGGAACGCCGGCGCCGGCGAGTCCGGTGTGGAAGCTCACGACCGCACCGGTCATCGCGCCCACCAGCATCATGCCCTCGCAGCCGAGATTGAGGACGCCGGCGCGCTCGTTGATTATCAGGCCGAGCGCCGCGAGCAGGTATGGCGCGGCGAAGCCCGGCGTGGTGGCGAGCCAGTTCTGGACGAAATCGGCTGCCATCAGGCGTGTTCCCGCACGCCCCAGCTGAGGCGGTAGCGGCTGAAGAACTCGACGACGACGAAGGTAAGGAGGATGACCGCCTCGATCAGCGTCGTGATCGCCGCCGGCAGTTGATAGAACACCTTGAGCGTGTCGCCTGCGGTGTAGACGCCGCCCACCACGAACGCTGTGATGATGACAGGGACCGGCCGGAAGCGCCCGATGAAGGCGATGACGATACCGCTGAAGGTGTAGCCGCCAGCGATGAAGAGCGTCATGCGGTATTCCTGACCGGCGGCGAGCCCCGCGCCTGCGACGCCCGCGAGCCCGCCGGACATGGCTGCGGCGAATGCGGTGGTCAGCACGACCGGGATGCCTGCGGCCCGCGCCGCCTCCACATTGGCGCCGATCGCATCCATGTAGAAGCCGAGCCGCGAGCGGGCCATGGTGAACCAGAGCAGGGCCCCGGCCCCCAAGGCGATCCAGATGCCGGTGTGCGAGGAGCCCCACCCGAGCCGCGCCAGACGCTCGATCCCCTCGTCGTAGTGCCGCGAGTTTGGGAAGGCGCTGCCGGGGTCATGCCACGGGCCGAAGAGGAGATGCTGGACCAGCTGATAGGCGACATAGGTCAACAGCAGCGAGGTGATGATCTCGTTGACCCGGAAGCGGAGCTTGAGAAAGGCCGGAATGCCGATCCAGCAGGCGCCGGCGATGGCGGCGGCGATGAACATCAGCGGCAGGCGGAAGAATTCGGGGCCGATGTCGAAGAGGGCGACGCCGGTCGCGGCGATGCAGCCCAGCCACATCTGGCCCTCGACACCGATGTTCCAGAACTTGAGCTTGAGCGCCGCCGCCGCCGCGAGGCCGACGAACACCAGGGGCGTCGAGGCGGTCACGACCTGGGCGAGGCCGTTCAGGTCGAGAAACACGTAGACGATGAACTCGTTGACGATCTGCCCGGCGGAGACGCCGTAGGCGATGAGGATGCCGAAGGCGATGAGCAGGCCGAGTGCGATGCCGCCGACGAACGTCGCTGCCCGCATCCAGAGCGGCGCCTGCTGACGCGGCACGAGGTAGATCGGGCTAAGCATCAGGCGTGGCCCAGCATCAGGCGGCCGATTTCGGCGCGGCTCACCTCGCCTGCGGCGAACTCGCCGACTAGCCTGCCCCGGCTGATCACGGCGATGGTGGTGGAGAGCGAGAGCACCTCCTCCAGATCCTCGCTGATCAGCACGCAGGCGGTGCCCGCGTCCGCCGCGCCCTGCAGCAGATCGTGGACGGTGCGGCAGGCGCTCACGTCGAGGCCGCGGGTGGGAGAGTGGGCGATCAGCACGCTGGCCTCCCCCCGGAGCTCGCGCGCGAGCAGGAGCTTCTGGGCGTTGCCGCCGGAAAGAAGCCTGGACAGCGTGGCGGGCGCCGCGCCCTGGATATTGTAGGCGTCGATGGCACCCGCTGCCGCCGCCTTCATGGCGCCGCGGCGAACCAGTGCCGGGTTGCCGTATTCACCGGCCGGCACACCCGTCACCCCGTGGTTCTCGTAGACCGCGAGCTCCGCCAGGAGGCCGGTGCGGAACCGGTCGGCGGGCACGGCGCGCATCCCGCGACGGCGGAAGGCGGGGACATCCCTGCCCGCCATCTCGTCGTCATCAATCGCGATCCGGCCACGGGCGGGCGGGCGCAGCCCGGTAAGCGCGTCCGCGAGTTCCTGCTGCCCGTTGCCGCCGACGCCCGCGATCCCGTAGATCTCCCCGCCGCGCACGGCAAAGCCGACATCCTCGACGCCGATGCCCCCGGCGCCGCGCACGCTCAGCTCCTCGACCCGGAGCCGCACCTCGCCGAGCGTCCGCGCGTGGCGCTCGGCCATCTCGCCTTCCTCGCCCACCATGGTCCGGGCCAGCGTCTCGGCGTCCATCCCCGCCGTCTCGGCGCCGGCGAGCACCGTTTCGCCGCCGCGCATCACGGTCACCCGCGACGAATAGCCGATGACCTCCCGCAGCTTGTGGGTGATGAGGACGACCGCGTGGCCGTCCTCGGCAAGGCGGCGCATGAAGCTGAGCGCCGCGACCGATTCCTGATCGGTCAGCACCGAGGTGGGCTCGTCGAGGATGAGAATCCGGGCGCCGAGGAGCAGCACCTTGAGGATCTCGACGCGCTGCTGCTCGGCGATGGAGAGGTCGCCGACGACGGCATCGGGGTCGATGTCGAAGCCAACCTCCGCCGCCTTGGATGCTACCGCCTCGGCCGCGTCCCGCGGGCGCCGAACGCCGAGCGCGCTGCGGCAGGCAAGCACGATGTTCTCGGCAACCGTGAAGCGCTTCACCAGCTTGTAGTGCTGGTGGACCATGCCGATGCCGAGCCTGGCGGCGTCGGCCGGCGCGGTGATCGCAGCCGGCTGGCCGTCGACCGCGATGGTGCCTTCGTCCGGGGCATAGAGCCCGCAGGCGACGTTCATCAGCGTCGACTTGCCGGCCCCGTTCTCTCCGAGCAGGGCGTGGACCTCGCCCCAGTCGCAGGCGAACGACGCCCGCCTGAGCGCCGGGCGGCCGTCGAACGCCTTGCTTGCACCGGCGATTTTCAGGGCATGACTCACCCCGTCACGCCGGCACGATTTGCGGGCCGCAAACGGCCCTGCAGGTCTATTCCGCCGGCATGGTGCCGATGGCGCCCTGGATGAAGTAGTTCATCCCCCACAGGTTGTCGTCGGAGAGGGCCTCGCCCTCGGGCACTGCCAGCGAGCCGTCCTGGCGATGCAGCGGCCCCTGAAACGGATCGAGCGTGCCCGCGATCATCGCCGCGCGCGCCGCATCGACATCCGCTACCGCCGCCGCCGGCACCCAGTCCGCGATGGGATCGACATCGAAGAGACCGGTATCGATTCCTTCCCACCAACCCCACTCACCAGGCTCCCACGTGCCCTCGATGATCGCAGAGATCGTCGGGATGAAATAGGCCTCCCACTTGTAGACCATCGAGGTCGCCACCGCATCCGGTGCCTGGTCGGACACGTCGATCTGGAAGCCGACCGACCACTTGCCCTGCTCCTGGAACGCGAGATGCGGGCCTGGCGTGCTCATGTTGGAGCCCAGCACGTCGACGCCCTGTTCCAGCAAGGCCTCCGCCGCCTGCGTCTCCTTCACCGGGTCGTACCAGGTATTGACGAAGACGCCGACCATTTCGATTTCAGAGTCCACCGACTGCGCACCGCGCAGGAAGGCGTTGAGGTCCCAGTTCACCACGCCCAGCGGATAGCCGCCGATGGCGCCCACCTTCTTGGACTGCGTCAGATGGCCGGCGACGATTCCAGCGAGATACCAGCCCTGATAGCTGCGGGCGTAGAAGCTCTCCAGATTGATCGAGTTGTTTGTCTCGCCTGCGCAGTTCACGAAGGCCACGTTGGGGTACTTGGCGGCGGCCTCGAGGAAGGCGTCGCCATAGCCCCACGAGGTGCCGATGATGATGTTGTGGCCCCGGTTCACGTAGAGATCGATGGTGCGCAGGATCTCCGAATTGTCTTCGGGCACGTTCTCCGTGTAGGCGATCTCGATGCCCAGCGCCTCTTCGGTCTTGACCCGCGCGTATTCCAGCGCCTCGGACCAGCCGCCGTCGTTTACGGTGGCCAGCTGGAGCATTGCGACCTTGGGCTCGCCCTCCAGCTTGAATGCCGCCTCCGACGCCGAGACGGCGACCACGCTCATCGCGACCGCAGCAACGGCCCCGGTAATCCACTTCAACATGATGAATTCCTCCCCTTCGGTTTTTCCGTGTTTGAACATCACCGACTCTGTTCGGTCCCGGATGGCGGCGGCGAAGAACCGTCTTCGCCTCGACACGTCCGCCGGAGAGCGGCCGTGGCGTCGAGGTCCGGCGCGAAGGTGCCGGGATCGATCGCTACGCCATACAGCTCGCGCGCGTCCTCGATGGAAATCAGTCCGTTCAGGCAATCATCCGCAACCAGGGCCGGATCGCGCTCGCTCGGCGCCCCGTAGCCGCCCCCGCCTGCCGTCCGGTGGCGGACCAGCGCGCCTTCGGCCACCTTCACGCCGCTCGCGCGGACGTAACGCTCTTGCGCCGGCGTGCCGGGCTCGACCAGGAGCTCGCTGCCCTGCCCCTCCAGCCCGCCGAACAGCCCGTAGGGTTTGAAGGTCTCGCGGTCCAGGGCGATGGCAAGCTCGGCCTCACCCATCATCCGGTAGTCGATCTCGGTGCCGAAGCCGCCGCGATGCCTGCCCGCGCCGGCGGAGCCCTCCTGCAGGGCGAACTTCTCGCAGAGCAGGATCGGCGTGGTGGTCTCCATCACCTCCACCGGGATGTTGTAGGCGTCCCCGCTGCCGAGCGAGACGGTTGCGCTGTTGCCGTCCGCGTGATGGCGCCCGCCCCAGCCGCCGGAATAGCACTCGAAGTGCACGAACTCGCCGTCGCTTTGCGGATCCTTACCGCCGAGGGTCATGCAGCTGAAGCAGCCGAATGTGCCACCGATGACCTCTTCCGGAATGACGTCGGCCAGCGCCTGAAAGATCAGCTCGATCAGCCGCGTGCCCATGTTGCCCATGCCGGTCGTCACGGGCGCCGGGTACTCCGGGTTGAAGACGCATCCGGCCGGCGCCGACACGTGGATCGGCCGGTACGACCCCTCGTTGCCGCCGAGCGCGGTGTCGGTGAAAAACATCATGGCCTGGCGCGTCATCGAGACCGTCACGACCCGATGAGCGTTCCCCGCAGAGCCTTCTCTCTGGGCGCCGCTCCCGCTGTAGTCGATGTAGATGTCGCCGCCATCGACAGTGACGGTGACCGCGATGGGAATGGGCTCGTCGGAGACACCGTCCCCATCGGCGAAGCCGGAAGCCTTGTAGACGCCGTCGGGAATTCGCTCGATGGCTGCACGGACGACGCGCTCGCCGTGGTCCAGCAGCGCGTCCGCTGTCCGGGTCAGCGCATCGGCACCATTCTTCTCCAGCCACTCGTGGGTCCTGACTTCCGCTGTCTTGAGGGCTGCGATCTGGGCCGAGAAGTCGCCGCGCGAGAGCGTCGGCGTGCGCAGGTTGGCCATCAAGACCTCGACGATCTCCTCGTTCATCACGCCACCGCGCGCGAGCCTGAGAACGGGCAGGCAGAGGCCCTCCTGATATGTGTTGCGCGCATCCGCCGACCAGCTGCCCGGGTCCTTGCCGCCGATGTCCAGGTGATGCGCCTTGTTGGCCGCCAGCATTACCAGCTCGCCCTGCCAGAAGATCGGCATGACGACGTTGATGTCGTTCTTGTGCGTGCCGCCTGCGGTGTAAGGATCGTTGGAGAGGAAGATGTCCCCCGGATGCATGTCTGCCAGGGAGAACTTCTCGATCACCGCATCGACCACGAAGTTCATGCTGCCGTTGAAGATCGGGATGCCCTCGGCCTGAGCCAGAAGCCGGCCTCGGCTGTCGAAGAGCACGCAGCTGTAGTCGTTGATCTCGCGAAGGATCGTCGAATAGGAGGTCCGGTTCAGCGTGATCGACATCTCGCTGATGATCGAATGCAGGCCGGCACGGACGACCTCGAGCGTGACCGGATCGACCGTCGCTTCCTGCTCCGGTTCAGCGAGTTGCATTGCCTTGGCCATGGTCCCCCCTTAGCCCGGCCCGCAGCGCGACCTCAAGCCGCGACCTCGATCGAGAGATTGCGAAAGCGATCGACCGTCGCGCTCTGGCCTGGCATGACGATGATCGTCGAGCGCGGATCCTCGATGATGCAAGGACCGGCGACCGCATCGTCAGCACGCAGCGCCGTTACATCGTAGATATCCGTCTCGACGAACGCACCGTCGAAGAACACCGGGCGCCGCGCCTTCGGCGCGAGCGGGTCGTCCGACGAGCCACGAGCGCTGAATTCGGGAAGCTGCGGCCGCTCGAAGGCGCCGATGGCGAAGACCCGCGCATTGACCATCTCGACCTCGAACTCCGGATTGGCGAAGCCGTAGGTGTGCTCGTGCAGCCGGTCGAAATCGGCCCGGATGCGCTCGCCGTCGAGGTCGTCGCTATCGACGTAGACACGCAGGTAATAGTCCTGCCCGACATAGCGCAGGTCGAGCGCGTCGTCGAAGTGCACCGCCGCCTCGCCCACGCCGTCGGCTGAGAGCCGCTCTGCACCGAGCGTTCGAAGATGATGCAGGGTGCTCCGGATCTCGCCCCACTCGACATCGCCGAACCACTGGACCGAAGACTGTGCGAAGTCGTGGCGCAGGTCGGTAGCGAGCATCCCGATGGCCGAGACCGCACCGGGATTGCTGGGCACGACGAGCCGCTGCACGTCGCCGATGCGAAGCAGCTCGCCTGCCACCATGCCGCCCGCACCACCGAACGCCATGAGCGTGAACTGGCGGATATCGAAGCCCCGCGCGATGAGGATCGAGCGGATGGCCTTGTTCATGTTGGCGGTGACGACCCGGAGGATGCCTTCGGCGGCCTCGGCGACGTCCATCCCGAGGGGCTCGGCGATCCGCTCCCGGATGGCACGCTCGGCGGCGGCGCGATCGAGCACCATCTCGCCCGCGAGGAAGTAATCGGGGTTCAGCCGATTGAGCGCGACGCAGGCGTCGGAGACGGTGGGCTCCGCCCCGCCGAGACCGTAACAGGCAGGACCCGGGCGGGCGCCCGCGCTCTGCGGGCCGACGCGCAGCGCCCCGCCGGCATCGACCCAGGCGATGCTGCCGCCGCCGGCCCCGATGGCCAGAATCTCGATGGTGGGCGCCATGATCGGCCACCCCTCGACCGCGCTCTGATCGACCGTTCGCGCCAGGCCGTCGGATATGACGCCCATGTCGCTGCTGGTACCACCGATATCGATGGTCGCCACGTCGCGCAGGCCCATGCGGTTCGCGATGAACTGAGCGCCGACGACACCGCCGGCTGGGCCCGACATCACGGTACGGACCGGCAGGCGCCGGGCGGTCCGGATCGTGATGACGCCGCCGTTCGACTGCATCACGAACAGCTCCCGCTCCAGGCCCCGCTCACTCAGCGCTTGCGACAGACCGTCCAGATAGGCCGAGATGATCGGGATCGTGCTCGCGTTGATCGCGACCGTCGACGTGCGCTCGAACTCCCTGAGCTCGCTTGCGACGTCGGAGGAGATAGTGACGTGCGCCTTCGGGTGCTCCTCCAGGATGATCTCCCGAGCACGGCGCTCATGGTCCGGGTTGGCGTAGGCATGGAGGAAGCAGAGCGCGACGGAGCGGATGCCGAGCGCCTTGATCCGACGCGCCACCGCGCGGGTCCCGTCCTCGTCTAGCGCGCACAGCACCTCGCCGGTGTGACGGACGCGCTCGGCCACCTCGAAGCGCAGATGGCGCGGGATGATCGGCTTCGGCTTCACCCACTTGAGGTCGTACATGCGGGGGTTGTTGGTGCGCATGATCTCGAGCACGTCCCGAAACCCCCGGGTCGTGATCAGCGCGGACTTCGGCAACTTCCGCTCAAGCAGCGCGTTGAGCACGACAGTTGCGCCATGCACGAAGTAGTCGACATCGGCGAGCGCGATGCCCTGCCCCGTCGCCGCCCCGGCATCCGACAGGATTCTCTCGACGCCGCTCAGCACGCCTTCCTTGAAATCGCCCGGCGTCGAAAGCGTCTTCGCGACATGCACGCCCCCGCCGGAGTCCAGGAGCACCAGGTCGGTGAAGGTGCCGCCGATGTCCGCGGCAAGCCTGGCGGTCATCGCACCGCTCGGCGCGCCGGGCCCGTGAGCCGATCTAGGAAGGCAGCCAAAGCTCCTCCAGGCTTCCGTCATCCTGCGCCAGCAGGACGCCGCGCGGGAATGTATTGAGGTTCTCGATGCCGTCGGCGGTAATCCGGCAGATGTCGTGATGACGGAAGCCGCCGAGACCGTCGACATTCACCATCGGCTCCATGGTCACGACCATGTTCTCCTCGAGCACCGTGTCGTTGTACTGGCGCAGCTCGCCCCCCTCCTCGCGCCCGTACCAGATGCACATGATGCCGACCGAGTGGCCGGTGCCGAAGGAGCGCCCCTCCAGCAGGCC
>JAPOOH010000463.1 GCA_026713505.1 Chloroflexota bacterium
ATTGATGCTAATCTGATTCTTGCCCTTTTTGCCCCGCCGGGCCAAGCGGAAGGAGGAGGGGGGGACTTCCTCTTTCTCCCCCCCCCCCCCCCCCCCCCCCCCCCCCCCCCCCCCCCGGGGGGGGGCCCCCCCCCCTCCCCCCCCCCCCCCCCCCCCGAATAAATGTTCTAACCGCTTCCTCTCCCCGGCAGGCAGGTGCGGCATGATGCGCGCCTCCTTCTTCCGCCGCTCCCCTCTCCTCCTGCTGGCCACCGCGCTGGTTGCGGTGACAGCCTTTTTAGGTGGCGGCGCGTCGGCCGAGGCGCAGGCGCCGGCAACGGTTACCAGGTGGGTTTCAGTCAATTTCGAAGACAGCAATGTTCGTGTGCCAGTGAAAGTGCGGGCGGGCAACTACTACAAGGTCGTGGCCATAGATAGTGCAGAGGCTCGGGTCGGCACTGTCGGCCGAGTCTTCGAGGGCTGGGGCCTCCTGTATGCTGTGGTCGTCGGCACGGATGTGGATGTCGTCGACTTCTGGTGCACCACCCATCCGGGCACCGCCACGACCGATGACTATGTAGGTGGCTCATTCCCGCTTGGGGGCGTCCCATTTGCGCACCCCGCCAATCCCAATCCCGGTACATCAAGGCTCACGCTTAGCGCTGATGCCCCTGCGGAGGGATCAACCAACATCCTGGAGTCGACCGAGTATCTTGAGATAGAGTGCTTGCCGTCGGGGACTGGCAGCGATCTCTGGCAGGCGGACGGCAGCGCCCGGATTCGCGTCGAGATCATGGACTACAGCACGGACGCCAGACTGTCCAACCTGACGGCGAAAAGCAGTACCGACGGAACAATCTTCAGCGCGCTCTCGCTCTCGCCGAATTTCAGCTCGGCTTTCAACAATGGCAAGATCATCACGGACTACTCAGCCGCGGTGGGCAACTCCGTCACTCACGTGAAGGTGAAGCCGATCATCGCAGCGTATCCTGTCAGGGCGACGGTGACGGTGACGGTGAACGGTGAAACAGTCGCCAGCAACTCGGACAGCTCCGCCATCGCCATCGGTGACGGTTACAACGATATCAACGTGCAGGTCACCGCCGCTGACGGCACGACGACCCAGGACTACACGGTGACCGTCAAGAAGCTGCCCGCGGCCCACCTGAGCAATTTGGAAGTGCTGGACGAGTACGGGTCTCTGCTGACGCGACCGGAGTTTAATGCATCCCACCCCGGGCAGGCTCAGGTGATCTTCGTTGCCCCCGACATCCGCAGGATAAAGGTCAAGCCCCACTGGCCGGCGGGATCTACGATGAGCGTGGAAGTGTCCACCACGGACATGACCTACAAGAACAGAACCTATTCCACCGCCACCGTGTCCACCAGCGGAACGGAAAGCGGATACCTTACGATTTCGGACTTCGGCGGCACCCAGCTGAACATCTCCGTCACCGAGACCATCAATGGCGACAGCGCAACCGTCGAATATCCCAACAAGTACGTAACGCGGGAACTGAACGCGGCCAACGCTGACAACTACCTGAACTACATGGGCCTGAGTCCGAATCCCAACGCCCGACCGACCTCGTCGCTCCAGCGCACGGGCGCTCCCGGCTACTTCAACGTGCTCCAGCGCAGCCGGAGCTCCGCCGTCGGTTTGATTCGGAACGTCTCCTATCAATCCGCCGGACCCTTGACTTCGTCGTGGCTGCCGGCGTCCGGCTACCCACGGATATTGCCCAGCGATCCCTACACCGCCGATGGCGGGGCCCCCCAGCAGAACTCGGGGAGCATCACCCTGACGCCGGCATTCGACCGCTATGTCCAGGAATACACCGCCACGGTGCCCCACGAGGTGTCGTCGGTATTCGTCAATCTCTCGCTGTCCCATCACAAGGCCACCGCCACGGTGAACGGCAACAGCCCGTCCACTCCGGTCAGCCTGCAGGTGGGGGAGAACGTGGTCACGGTGGTGGTGACCGCCGAGAGCGGGGTACAGCGAACCTACACGCTGACGATAACCCGCGAGCCCAGCACCGTCACGGACGTGGACGAGGATCCGGTCCTGAACGGGAAGGCCACGGTGAGCTACCCCGAGAACGGCACTGGCCCGGTGGCGACGTACGCCGCGACGGATCCGCAGGGCGGGCTTATCACCTGGAGCCTGACGGGGGACGATGCCGGCCTGTTCACCCTCACCGGCGGGGTGCTCGCATTCGCGACCTCCCCCGACTACGAGAACCCGGCGGACACCAACTCGGACAACGTCTACGTGGTCACCGTGACCGCGGC
>JAPOOH010000607.1 GCA_026713505.1 Chloroflexota bacterium
ATCGAGAGCCAGTATCATCTGAACGCGGACGGTGCGCGGCTCTTCGCTGACTACTTCTGGCCGTACTACCTGCTGGTCGACAGTGCCCCCGAAAGGAGCTCGATGGCTGCCATCTTGTACCGGGTCATCGCTAGGAACGTCGCGATCACGCCCGGCATCCAAGGCACCATCAAGCCGGACGGCACAGGATTCCACCATGCCACCGCGTATGTGGGCGCGTACAGTCCGTTCGCCTTCGAAGCTTACGCCCGGCTGCTCTATCTGTTGAAAGGAACCTCTTTCTACCGAACTGAAAACGTCGATGCCGTCAAGTTGGCGCTCGAGAGCTATCGAGTCATGGTGCAGAAATACTCCCCCTCTGCCGCGCTTCGAGGGCGCCTGATCGGAAGCGACGGCGAGGGCATCTCCACTGCAGTTGCCAAAGCCATGCTCTTCTTGGCCCACTCGGACGGTCTGAACGACTTGGAAATGAAGGCCCGTGTGGGCGAATTCTTCGACGGGGACTACTTCTTCTCGGAAGATCGGCGGAGGCGCTTCCATGAAGGGGGCCGTGGCATTGATATCCATGGTCTTGGGATCTACCGCTTGATTGCGGACTTGCAGGCTGAGAACATTGCTGCTGCGGAAACTCCATCAGGCGTTTGGATTAAGCCCTACGCTGCGGCGGGCTTCTTCCGGCGCGGGAATTGGCTCGTGACCGCGAAAGGGTTCAGCCAGTACTTTTGGGACTACGAGGGAGAATTGAATTCGCGCCAGAATAGCTTCGGGCAGAACTGGGCGTACGGTTCTCTGATGATATTCAGCGCTGGTACTCCAGTCAGCGAGCCAGGGTCTCGATACGCGCTCCCCACCGGTTGGGACTGGTATCACGTGCCCGGGACGACCGCGAGCCACTATCCGATCGAGGCGCGTACCCAGCGAACCCTGCGCGCGTCACGCAGGGAGCAGGATATCCAGCAGCGCGACGAGCACCGGAACTACAATTCCAGAACTTACGTTGGTGGGGTGAGCCTAGGCGACCACGGATTCTTTGTCCAAGACTTGGAAGCTATCCCGTTTACCGCACCGACGGACCTGCGCGCCCGCAAGAGCTATTTCTTTGTCGGTGATCAGGTCTTGGCACTGGGCACTCACATTTCGGGAGGCACGGAAGCGGACGAGACGCACACCACCCTCTTCCAGACCTACATTCCAGACATCGTTACAGTTACGCAGGTCGACGATCGACAGCTGACCGGTCTCGGCACTGCGCTCGAATACCCGGCAGGTACCGCTGTGAAGATGACCGATAGCGTAGGAAACAGCTACTTCTTGGCGGCTAGCACCGCGAAACTGATGCTGTCCAGAGAACTTCAGCAGAGCATGACCGAAGACTACGATGCGTCAGAAGGGGCCTACGCCAAAGCCTATCTCAATCACGGCATCATGCCAGACGGAGACAGCTACCAGTACGTGGTCATCCCGGCCGACACCGGTGCCGCGAAACTGGAGGAACTGGCGACCGATCCCGCAGCCTACTACGAGGTGCTGGACAGCAGCTCAATGCACCTAGTGCGCTTTCCTCAGCAGAGCATGACGGCCTACGCCTTCTACGAGGTCGCTGAGACGCCCGAGGACGAACTGATACGAACCGTCAACCAGCCAGCTGCGGTGATTGTCCAAGAGCAGGTCGACGAAGAGCCGGAAGAGCAGGACGAGACTGTCCAAGAGCAGGGCGACGGAGAGCAGGAAAACCCGGAGCCGGAGCAGGATGAGACAGTGAGTCCGGTGCGGCTCGCAGCGAGCGTCCCTGACATTGGATGGCAATTCGAAAACGCTATCTTCTCTCGCGGCCTGAACTATACGCGAACCCATTTCGCCTACCAGCGCGCCAAGGAACATACGCTGACGCTCACGCTGCGAGGGACATGGTGCCCGGACCAGGCGACGCTGCCCATCGGGGCTCAGTCCATCTCGCTATTCGGCGAAACACTCCTTCAGCTGCAATGCCGGGACGGGCTCAGCACTGAGGTGTTGCTCGAGCCGTGCGAGGTTGCCGAGACAGAGCCTGAAGACGTGCCCGTCACAACCCCCTGACATTCATTCCCGTATATGCGCGCGGGCAACCGTCGGACTTTGTCGGTCTTGGATTGCGTTCTCTCCATTGCGCCTAGCTAGCACGGAATCTAGCCTGCTGATCGGACAATCCGCCAACTCCCGCTTTGACACCTACGATGAGCAGATTCCAGCCTGTCCGCAATACCGGAGGCTACTCATCTTCAGGTAGGTTGCGTAGGTCGTCGTGGTAGATCCTGTCCATTACGTCGACCACATCACGGAC
>JAPOOH010000458.1 GCA_026713505.1 Chloroflexota bacterium
CAGGCCGTCTACGACTTCCACCAGGAGATAGCCCAGTACACGCGCGACGGCCTCAAGGCCATGGGCATCGGCCTCGTCGCCAAGGACGAGCGATTCGCCTCCAACACCGTCACCGCCGCCTGGGTGCCGGAGGGCATCACCGACGAGGCGCTGCTCTCCATGCTCCGCGACGACTACGACATCATCGCGGCGGAGGGTCGGGGCCTGCTCACCGGGCGCGTCTTCCGCATCGGCCACATGGGCTACGTGAACCAGGAAGACATAGACGACGTCTTCGGCGCGCTCAAGGACGCGCTGCCGAAGCTCGGGCGCCAGGCGTCGGCGGTAGGGCAGGCGTGATCGTCTCGCGCCCCACGCCCCCCACCCAGAGGGCGCTCACCCTGACCCTCTCCCTCAGGAGAGGGGAGCAACCCACTCCCTCCCTTTCGAGAGGGGGTCAGGTAGCGATGCGGGGCATCCCGCAGTGCGGAGGCTAGCGTGGCCAGAGTCCTGGTAGCCGATCCCATAGATGAGCGCGGCGTCACCCGCTTGAAGGCCGCCGGGCATCACGTCGACGTCCGCAAGGGCCTCAGCGAAGACGAGCTGTGCGGGATGGTCGGCGACTACGAGGCGATGGTCGTCCGCAGCGAGACGAAGGTCACCGCACGCATCATCGAGCATGCCACCAGGATGGTCGGCATCGGCCGCGCGGGCGTCGGCGTCGACAACATCGACGTGGACGCCGCCACGCAGCACGGCATAGCGGTCGTTAACTCGCCCACGGGCAACACCATCGCCGCCGCCGAGCACGCGTTCGCCCTCATGATCTCCCTCGCCCGCAACATCCCCCAGGCGGACGCCTCCATGCGCCGCAGCGAGTGGACGCGCTCCCGCTTCATGGGCGTCGAGCTGCGCGGCAAGACGCTCGGCATCGTCGGACTCGGGCGCGTTGGCTCGGAGGTCGCGCATCGAGCGCGCGCATTCCAGATGCGCATCGTCGCCTACGACCCCTACGTCTCGATGGAGCGCGTGCGCAGCCTCGGCGTCGAGTCCGTCTCCATGGATCAACTCCTCCGTGAGTCGGACTTCATCACCGTCCACACGCCGCTCACCTCCGGCACCAAGAGCCTCATCGGCGAACGGGAGTTCGCCCTCCTGAAGGACGGTGTCCGCATCGTCAACGCCGCGCGCGGCGGACTCGTCGACGAGCGCCTGCTGCAGGAAGGGCTCGCCAGCGGCAGGATCGGCGGCGCGGCGCTGGACGTCTATCCCGTCGAACCGCCGCAGGACCTTCCCCTGCGCGAGGAGCAGCGCGCCGTGCTGACGCCTCACCTGGGCGCGTCGACGGAAGAGGCCCAGGTGGAGGTGGCCATCGAGGTGGTGGACCAGCTGCTCGCCATCCTGGGCGGCGGCGCGGCGCAGTACACCGTCAACATGCCGTTCGTCTCGCAGGAGGTCATGGAGGCACTGGGGCCTTACCTGCCCGTCGCCACGACCATGGGACGCCTCGCCATCCAACTCGCCGACGGTCAGCTGGAGAGCGTCGCGGTCCGCGTTGCCGGTGAGATTGCGCATTACGACGCCGAGATCCTCGCGTCAGCGGCGCTGGTTGGGGTGCTCAGCGTGGCGACCGACATGCGCATCAACCTCGTCAACGCGCAGACCATGGCGCAGGAACGGGGCATCAGGATCGTCGAAGAGAAGGACCCGGAAAGCGCTGAGCAGTACCTGAACCTCGTGGGCGTCGAGGTACGCTCCACTGCCGGTACGGTCTACACCGCGGGGACCTCGGTGCACGGCACCGTGCACCTGAACCGCCTCAACGGATTCACCCTCGACATGGAGCCGAGCGCCCCTTACATGCTATTCACCACCCACACGGACCAGCCCGGCATGATCGGCAAGGTCGGCACCATAGCGGGCGAGCACGACGCGAACATCTCGTTCATGGAGGTGGGGCGCGCGGCCCCGCGAGGCGCGGCCACCATGATCGTCGGGTTCGACGATTCCGTGACGGACGAGATGCTCAAGGACATCAGGGCCATCGAGGGTATGACCACCGCCCGGCTCGTGACCTACCAGGCCGCGGAGCCGGTGCAGCCGCGTCTCCGCGGGACGTAGGGGCATTCACATCGATGGACAGGATGGACAGGATCGGCCCATCGAATGGCAATCGTCCCTCCTGGTAAGAGCGGTGCTCGCGGGTTTTCCGATGTCGTAGGTCTTCTCGGGGTACTGACCCAGAACGCCTCTGGTTGACGCATCGCCGGGGCCCGTGGCAGCTCGCGCCGGGTCCCGCCGGGGCGACCGCGCTCCTAAGGGCGCGGCTCGGGCCTCCAGCTGACCATCGCCTGCCGCCGGGGCGAGACGCCCCGTACCACGAAGCCCTCGGGCGTCTCCTGCAGCAGCTCGTCCGCGGCGGCGCGCAGCCGCTCGTCAGCCGCGTCTCCTTCATCCACGCCCAACCGGCCCCGCAGCTGCTC
>JAPOOH010000459.1 GCA_026713505.1 Chloroflexota bacterium
CTCCGTCATTCCCGCACCGGCGGGAATCCGGCAGGTGGCCGCCAGGCCACACGTGCGCGGGCAGCACACGCGGTGGGGCGGTGTGGGGTGGGCGTGCCATGCCGAACAAGAGGCTGCACGACCAGCGCCACCCCATTTTCATTCCCTTACTCGGCCTGAAAAGGCCCTCCCGTCGTTCCCGCGAAAGCGGGAATTCCGCAGCCCACGCCAAGCCACGCCGTGCGCCGGCAGCGCACGAACGAGAGTGACACAGCCCGATTGACACATACATAAGCAAATCCTACATTGGAAGCGTACACCGCTCCTGAACTGACACACCGCGAGAGGCAGAAACGATGGGCATCACGCAAGTACCTACGACAGTCCGAAACCCCGCTGACCCGGAGAAGGCTTGGGAAGGCTTGTTCCTCGTCGACACCGGGGCCATCGACTGCCTGGCGCCTCGTCCGCAACTCGAAGCCATTGGCCTGATGCCAAAGGGCGAGCGCCTGTACAACCTGGCCGACGGTAGCGAGGTGCGGATGGAGGTCACCGTCGCGGAGATCGAGGTCATGGGCGAGATCGTCGGGGCCACCATCGTATTCGGAGAGGCGAACGCAGAGCCGCTCCTGGGCGTGACCGCGCTGGAGTCCGCAGGCATCGAGGTCGACCCCCACAACCAGACGCTCAGGCGGCTCCCCTCGACACGGCTAAGGGGATTCCGCGTAGGTCGGTAGCTCCTACGCCCTCTCCTCGCCCAGCCTGACCTCCATCGGCGTCGAGATGATGCCGCCCACGGTCTGTTCCTCGCCGCTCGGCTCGAAGCCCACTCGTGCGTAGAAGGGGACCGCGTATCGGGTCGCATTCACCGTGACGCGCTCGGCAGCCGGATCGTTCTCCCGCGCGATATCCACCAAACGCCTCACCAATTCCCGCGCGATACCCTGCCCGTGCATCTCCTTCTCCACGAACAGCAGGTCCACGTGCGGCGTCTCGTTGCGGCGTCCGATGCGGCCCACGCCCACCGGTCGCCCCCCACTGACCGCAACGACAGTCTCCCGCCGGCGCTCCGGCGCGCCCAGCCGGGCAGGCGACGCGTACTCGTTGAAGTGCTCCCTGCCTCCCTCCGGGAGGTCCGGCGCGACGAACTCGTCGAACGCGCGCATCACCAGACGGGAAATCTCTTCCTCTTCTCCCGACCGTATGAGTCTGTAGGTGACTTCGGCCATTCCACTTGCTCTCAGAAGGATGGATCGACGCGGGTCTTCGGGGTCACGGCTGCACGGGCCAGTGGCCGGCAACGGGGAACGCCTCGTCGTCGCCGGGCCAGGGCGGCATGGTAATGATCACGAACCGCAGCGGACGGTCGCCCGTCGTCCTGAACTGAAAGTGCGCGCCGACGGGGATCGACAGGCTCGCTCCCGGCGCCACGTCCACGACCCGCTCCTCGCCGCCATGCTTCCTCCACACCTGACCCGTGCCTTCGAGGAAGTACCAGACCTCCTCGACCGTCCTGTGAGCGACGGGCGCCGACACCTCGCCAGGACCCAGGGTGCAGTGGACCATGCTTCCCCTGCTCGTCTCCGACAGAAGCCGGATCTCCGAACCGTCCGGGGCGACAGCGTCGCGGTCCCCGGCAAGCTCCTTGTAGTCGAGTTCCTGTTTCATGCTGGTGGCCCCGTTTGGAGTCTGGTGGACGGGCGAGGGTGATCGCCTGGCCTCGTCTTTCGTTCCCAGCCCGTATGTGCCGGTAGGAGGCCTGAGCCACCCGTTGTACCCACAGGATAGCCCACCCAACCTCACTCCCACGCATACCCACCCCCCCCCGTGATAAAACAGGAGGGTCGCCGTAGGCGACACGACCACCATAGGAGAACGACCACATGATCCTGATTATCGGCGGGATGGGTTTCATCGGACTGAACACCGCGCTGCGGCTGCTGGACACCAGCGAGAGCGTCGTCATCACGCAGCACAGCGCACACCGCGTGCCGGACGCGCTCACGCCCCACCTGGACGACCGCGTCTTCGTCGACCGCATGGACGCGACCAAGCTCTACGAGGTGCTGGACGTCGCGAACCGCCGCCAGGTCGACAGCATCATCTCGTTCGCCGCCCCGCCCGCGCGCGGCATCAGCCCCCAGGAGGACTACCGCATCTACACCGCGTCGCTGCAGAACATCCTGGAGACGGCCCGCATCCTCGGCCTGCGCCGCGTATCCCTCGCCAGCTCCACGTCCGTTTACGGCAGCCTGCCGGAGGGGCCGTTCCGGGAGGACATGCCCCTGCCCATCCACGCCGGCACCCAGGTGGAGGCGTTCAAGAAGGGCATGGAGATACACGGCTTCCACTACGCCGCGCGAGCGGGCGTCAACCTCGTCTCACTCCGCATCGCCAGCATCTACGGCCCCTACTACTACAGCATGTTCAACCCCATGAGCCGCATGTGCCACGCCGCTCTCAAGGGCGAAGATCCGGACTTCTCTGACAGGCCCGGCGGCACGATCAACGAGGACGACGAGGGCGACTGGACCTACGTCGGCGACCTCGCGCGTGGCATCCAGCTCGTGCACACCGCCGAG
>JAPOOH010000460.1 GCA_026713505.1 Chloroflexota bacterium
CCCACACACCCCCCACGCACCACCACACCACCACACCCACCACAAACTAAACACCATCCTACCCCCCTTTTCCGCCCCCCCCCCCCCCCCCCCGCGCCTCTCTCCCGAAGGCCGACGGGAGGGGGCGAGGGGCGCTCTGGAACACGATGGCGGTCGCGGCGGTGATGGCAAGCAGCACGCCCAGCGATGCCACCAGCATGATGAGCGGCGACCGGGCCCGTTTGCGCATCGAGACATACAGTCCCCGGTACAACGCAACGCCCACGCATCCCGAAACGAGGCAGGAGACCGCCCAGCTCAGGTAGAGCCGGGAACCGGGTGCGCTTGCCAGCAGGAAGCCGCCGTACGCGCCCACCGCAGCTCCTGCAGCTATCGCGACGACCAGGAGGGGCGCCGAGGGCACTCCCGCGAACAGCTGCCGGAGGAGTCCGTACGTCAGCCATGCCATAGCAACAGCCGCAACGACTCCCGCGGCTGGGCTGAGCAGCAGATGGAGGTGGTCCGGGTTGGTGAGTACGAACCCGGTGTAGACCCCCACCGCGGCAGCCAGCAGTCCTCCCCCCACGCGCAGGGACCTGGGGCGGAACCGGGGCTGCAATCGACGGAACAGCGCCTCATAGAGCACCCAGGCGATGACCCCGGCGACGACCAGGGCGAACAGCGCGCTCACGTACGGGTTGTTGACGTGACTCCCGCCGACGGCCTCGGACGTCCTCAGGTAGAAGACGCCGTAGGCCCCCATGGCGGCGGCGGCGCCGTAGTAGAGGTCAAAGAACCAGACGGTGCCGTAAACGAGGGTGAATCCCAGCGCGAGGAGGGCGTACACGGCGCCCACGGACAAGCCGTTGTATGCGAACTGCACGGCCTGGTCCGGGGACTCGGTTATCTTCCAGACCACGTAGGCCGCAGCCGCCAGCGCAAGCGCCGCCGCCAGTGCCCTGTCAGGGCGTTCACGATATGTCGCGAAGCGCAGCACCGGGGAATCATACCCCCGCGACCGTGGTCGCGGGGGTATCCACGTGATGCTCCCTACGGGGTAGGAGCCCCACCCAGGACCTTGTACCCCTGGTTCTCTTCCGTCCTCTCAGACAATGGCAGCACTTCTACGACAAGGTTGGAGAGACCAACCACTTCACCCTTGTCGTCGAAACTGTAGTCATTGCCTATGGCGCCGCTCCAGGTGATGTCGTACAGGCAGTCCCTGAAGCCGTCAGCGTCCTGGTCGTCGCCCGTTTGCTTGAGGCACTCCGCAGTGATGTACACGTCGTCGTACGCGGACCCGAGATACCAGGGAAGCGTCACGTAGGCGTAGCGCGCGCGGAAGTCCTGGAGGACCCTCTGCGCTACCTGGTTGGCGGGGTCGAGGTCTGCCGTGACCGCTTTCAACCCGGTGGCGGCCTCCCCTGCAACCTCCAGGGCTGTTGCTCCGATCGGGACCACCTCGGAGTAGATCGGCCCGTCGAAGCCCAACTCCCGTGCCTGCTTGACGATGGTGCCGCCGCTGAACTCCGCCTGCGCGGCGATGTGCAGTGCGTCCGGAGTCGCGCCGATCAGCTTCGTCAACTGGGTCCTGAAGTCGGTGGTGTCGGGCGGGTACCGCTCCTCTCCCACCACCTGGCCTCCCAGGCTCTCGAACCGGGCGACGGAAGAACGTCGCACGCCCTCAGCGTAGTCGGTCGCCTCGGTGATCGTGGCCAGCGTACGGATGCCGTCGGCCCAGAGCAGGTTGCCGGTGTCGATGCCCAGCTGCGCGTCGCTCATCGCCGTCCTGAAGATGTAGTCGCCCGCTTCGGCGATGTCCGGGTTGGTCGCCAGCCCGGAGAAGAGCACGACGCCGTCGGCCTCCGCGAGGGGCGCGGCGCCGAGCATCGCGCCGCTGCACGAAGTGCCCAGGATGATCTTGACTCCGTCCACGCCGGTGAGCTTGTTGTACGCAGTGATGGCGTCCTGGGCGCTGCACTTCGAGTCCTGGACGATTAATTCGATCATGCGCCCGTTGATGCCGCCCGCCGCATTGATCTCGTCGACAGCCAACTGCTTGGCCTGGCTGGACACCGTCCCGTACGTCTCGCCAGGACCGGTTAGTGACTCCATCACTCCTATCTTGAGCGGTTCGTCGCTCCCATCGTCCCCACATGCGGCAACCAGGAGTGCCGGGATGAGCAGCAGACACACCAACGCAACCTGTCGAATCGACCACCTCTTCATGGCATTCTCCTTCTCAATTCGGCAGTTTGTTGACGGGCTCGCGTTCAAGCCCAGACTCACAAGTGCAGTATCCTGCATGCAGGCTGGGCGAGAAAGAGCATCAAGGTATCAAGGCTTGTTTTGAGAACGGGTTTCGATATGGGTATGAAGGCCGGCGGAAGAGGGAGCACGCGTCCGCCGAAGAGTGCTGTTCCCACCGGTGTTGAATCATCAGGGCGATACCGATGCCTCAAGCCCCGGCATTTCGCTGCATCGACCTCCGTTGCCGTCGGGAACGTGCCGAGTACGCGGACAGCGCGGACACCGGGCTCGACGGCCACGGTAGGAACCCTTACCGGACCTCGAACAGCGACTCGACCTCTACCGCCGCTCCGCCGGGCAGCGACCCCGCGCCGTAGGCGACGCGCGCGTGGCGTCCCGCCTCGCCGAAGACCGCCACCATCAGGTCTGAGAAGCCGTTGATGACCTGCGGCTGCTGAGTGTACTCCGGCACGGCGTTCACCAGGCCCATCACCCGCACCACGCGCACGACGTTGTCCAGGTCGCCGAGCTCCCGCTTCGCCACCGCCAGCGCCGAGAGCCCGCAGGCTCGCGCGGCATTGTACGCGTCGTCCACGTCCATGTCCGCGCCCACCTTGCCGGTGATCATCGCCCCGTCTGCGCCGCGCGGCACCTGACCCGCTACGAATAGCAGGTTCCCCGTGCGAACGGCGGGAACGTAGTTCGCCACCGGAGTCGACACCTGCGGCAACTCCAACCCCAACTCCTGCAGACGGTCCTCGGCAACTGACACGGCGCAACACCTCGATGGGAGATCGGGGCAACCTGCCCCGCACGACGATGATAGCACCTGCTTGACCGGCCCCCACGAGCGCGCCTGCGGTGCGTAGAATGGCGCCGCATCCTGCCTGTCCGCGGAGGTCCTGCGCATGGACAACAGCGTCTTCTACCAGAACCTGGAGCCGTTCTCGTTCCTGGAGCGGAGCGCGTTCGTCTATCCGGACAAGCCCGCCGTCATCCATGGAGAGCGCACCTACACCTACCGTGAGCTGCGTGACCGCGTGAACCGGCTCGCCGGAGCGCTGAAGAACGCCGGCGTCGGCAGGGGCGACCGCGTCGCGTTCATCGTCCCCAACCTCCCGCCGCTGCTGGAGGCGCACTACGGCCCCATGA
>JAPOOH010000461.1 GCA_026713505.1 Chloroflexota bacterium
CGCCAAGTTCCTCTCGTTGCAGATGGACATCGGCGAGGGCGACCGCTTCTTCTGGTTCAGCACGACGGGCTGGATCATGTGGAACATCCTGATGAGCGGGCTGCTGCTCGGGTCGTCCATCGTGGTATACGACGGCAGCCCGGCGTACCCGGACATGTACGCGCTGTGGCGCGTGGCTGAGCGGACGCGCATCACCTCATTCGGCGTGAGCGCGCCGTACATCCTCGGCTGCATGAAGGCCGAGATCGAGCCCGGCGCGTCGCTCGATCTGAGCGCGCTGCGCGCCATAGGCTCGACGGGCGCGCCGCTGTCGCCGGAGGGTTTCGCGTGGGTGTACGAGCACGTCAAGGGTGACCTGCTCCTTGCGTCCATCAGCGGCGGCACGGACATCTTCACGGCGTTCGTCGGGGGCGGGCCGACGTTGCCGGTGCGCTCCGGGGAGATCCAGTGCCGGTGCCTCGGCTGCAAGGTGGAGAGCTTCGACGAGAACGGCGAGCCGGTCGTGGGGGAGGTCGGCGAGCTCGTCGTGACGGAGCCGATGCCGTCGATGCCGGTGCGCTTCCTGAACGACCCGGACGGCTCGCGCCTCCACGAGAGCTACTTCGACGTCTACCCGGACGTGTGGCGGCACGGCGACTGGCTGAAGGTGACGGACGAGGGCGGGTGCGTCATCTACGGTCGCACCGACTCGACGCTCAATCGGAGCGGCGTCCGCATGGGGACGAGCGAGTTCTACCGGGTGGTGGAGGACATCCCGGAGGTGCTGGACAGCCTCGTCATCGACACGACTCAGCTGGGCGTCGAAGGCAAGCTCTACCTCTTCCTCGTCATGCGGGAAGGCTGGGCACTGGACGACGCGATGCGGCAGCGCGTCGCGGGGGCGATACGCACGAGCCTGTCGCCGCGTCACTTGCCGGACGAGATGCGGCAGATAGCGGAAGTGCCACGTACGCTCAATGGCAAGAAGCTGGAAGTGCCGGTGAAGAAGATGCTGAACGGCCTGCCGGTAGAGCAGGCGGTGAGCCTGGACGCCTTGGCGAACCCGGACGCGCTCCGGTATTTCGCGGAGATGGGGTACGCTTCGGCTTAGGCTGCCTTCGCTGCGGGTTCTTGTTCCTCACCCTCGGGCGGGAGGCCGCGACGACCGAAGTCGTAGAGCAAGGGCGACAGGAGGCCCGCGGTGATGGCAAAGCCGCTGAAGATGAATATGGACGTCTGGATGGTCGTCTGCTCCGCGAGGAACCCGAAGAGCAGCGGCGAGAGGAAGATGCCGATCGCCCAGTAGAGGCCGACGACGGAGAGGGCCATCGCGCGCTGGTTCGGGGCGCTGTTCTCGGCGGCGAGCGTGGGGTAGAGCGACCGCAGGCTGCCGAACGTCATGCCGGAGATGGCCATGAAGGCAACGGGCACGATGGGCACGTTGCCGGTCAACCCGACGCCCGCGGCCAGCAGTCCGGTGATGGTGGTGCCCAGCGCTGCGGTGCGTCGGCTGCCGAGACGACCGAGGATCATGCCGAAGAAGTAGGCGAGGACGCTGACGCCGATGCTGTTGAGGCGGATGACCAGCGCGGTCTCGCCCTCGCTGTAGTCGATCTCGCGGAAGAAGGCGACGAACAGCCCCATCACGAGTCCGATGTAGGCCGCGCTCGTGAATGCCACCATGTGCGCGTGCAGCAGCGTCCGTTTCACGAGCATCTTCTTCGCGGGAGCGAGGCTGGCGGCGAAGCTGCGCACCTGGTCCCTGCGCGGAAGTCTCGGCAGCGACGAGGTAATGACGAACCCGACGAAGGTCGCAATCGCGGTCATCAGGAAGGCTTCCGGGTAACCGATGCCCCCGGCGATGAAGCCGGCGATGATGCCGCCGATGATGCCGCCGCCGGACTCGAAGCTGAGCTGCCGCCCCATCACCTTGCCGGCCTCGCCCTCGGCGCTTCGGCTGATGCAGGACTGCGCCGCCGACCAGTAGACCGAGCGGGACGCGCCGTTGAAGAGCTGAGCCACGGTGAGCGCGACGAAGGTGGCGGCGAACACGGGGACGAGGGATGCGATCGTGACGGTGGTGAAGCTGAACCAGAGGATGAACTTCTCTCCGAACCGGTCGGAGAGCGCGCCTCCGACGAGCCTGAGCATGATCATGACGATCCCGGGGGCGGCGACGATGAACCCCTGGCCCGAGAGGGAGAACCCCTGGTCGATGGCGTAGAGAGGGAAGAGGATGGTCGAAGCGCCCATCCCGAATCCGTAGATGAAGCCGTTCAGGTAGCCGAGGTACGTGGGGTGGCCCCGTGGGTCGCGGACGAAAGCCCCGAGGAGCGCGAGGTTGGGGAGCGCGTTCACGTCCGCAACCTACCCCCGCCGCCGCGCGGCGTCAATCGGGCGGGGAGAGCGGGGGACCGTGCGGCACAGCGTATCGCGGTCCGCCCCAGCCCTGCCGATGCACCCCCATCCTGGCCTTCCCCCATCGAGGGGGGAAGGGACCGGGCGACTTCTCGCGTTGACAGTCCCGCTGAGGCGTTCGTAGACTTTTTTGCAATCCGTGCGCTCTCCAACGGAGCGCTTCCCCCGCAGAGGACCGTACGCCCTTGGCTGACATGCCCCCGACGACCAGCGACGAGATCCGCTCTGCATATCTGCGATTCTTCGAGGAGCGCGGCCATCTCGTGATGCCGAGCGCATCGCTGATCCCGGCGGGCGACCCGACACTGCTGCTCACGTCCGCGGGCATGGCGCCGTTCAAGCCCTACTACGCGGGCGACGAGACGCCACCGAACCCTCGTTTCGCGTCTGTGCAGAAGTGCTTCCGCACGACCGACATAGACGAGGTGGGCGACTTCACGCACCACACGATGTTCGAGATGCTGGGCAACTTCAGCATCGGGGACTATTTCAAACGCGAGGCGATCTCCTGGGCGTGGGAGTTCACGACCGGAGTGCTGCTGCTGCCCCCGGAACGCATCTGGGTGACGGTGCACGACACGGACGACGAGGCGCGCGCGATATGGCGCGACGAGGTGGGCGTGCCGGACGAGCGCATCGTCACGCTGGGCGACAAGGACAACTTCTGGGGCCCGGCAGGCGACGAGGGCGCATGCGGGCCCTCCAGCGAGCTCTACTACGACTTCGGCGAGGAGCACGGTCCCAGCATGAAGCCGGGAGACGACACGGGCCGGTTCGTCGAGTATTGGAACCTCGTCTTTCCGCAGTTTCACCAGGCG
>JAPOOH010000462.1 GCA_026713505.1 Chloroflexota bacterium
GCCGTGAGCTCGTCGTCAAAGGTTCCCGCGGTGTACTTCTGGCCGTTCCTGGACTCCGACGACAGGTTGAGCTCGAACAGCATCCCGCCGAGGGTGACTTTGAACTGCTCGCGCTGCGCGCCATCGTTCTCGAAGTGCTGGATGAGCCTTGGGAACACCGCGTTCGCGTCCGTGGTGCCGGTCGCCGACGCCCGGAACTGCCCGCCGTAGTGGGAGAACGAGTACTTCGGCTCGACCTTCAGCGTCACGTCGTCGCCGACCTGCTTCACCCACTCGTTGTCGTTGAACTCCTGCATCCTGATCAGCTTGCGCTCGTACGCCGGCAGGACGTCCTTCTGGAGATAGCGCAGCTTCATCTGCTGCTCGCGCCGCTTCGTAGCCTCGTTCGTCCGCGAGGCGATCAACCGCGCCCGCGCCTGCTTCTTGTCCCTGACCTCCAGCACGCGCATGTCGCCGGTCGCGAGCCGCTGCGCGGTCTCCAAGTCCTGCGACGTGGAGAGCACGATGTCCTCCCACACGTCGACGTCGCCCTTCATCAGCGCGTCGATGAACTTGGCCTTGCGGATGATCGACATGAACTTCAGCTCGTCGGCCGTTCCCGGCGTGACGAACCGCACGATCTCGATCTCCTTGAACAGGTTGCCCTGCCGGAGGATCCGCCCCTCGCGCTGGTGCAGGTCGCCGGGCCGCTGGAGCTTCGGCACGTCCATGTGCACCATGAGCCCGAGGCGGCGCTGCACGTTCACGCCGGTGCCCCCGATGTCGGTGGAGCCGATCAGGACGCGGACACGCCCATCCTGGACGGCCCGGTAGAGAACGCGGCGCTGCAGGTCGCCCTTCGCCTGCTGCACGAACGCGATCTCGTGCGCGGGGATGCCGCGGTCGACGAGGGCGTTCTTCACCGCGTCGTAGAGGTTGAACCCGGACAGGTCGCTGGCGTCGTCCTCGGCGCGCTCCTTCGCCTCGGTCTGCTCGTCCTCGGTCTGCTCATCCTCGAGCGCGGCGACGTCCTGGAGGAACGACAGGGGCTCCGTCTTCTTGGGCGTCCCGACGTCCGCGAAGACGAACGCGGCGCCCTTCTCCGGGGTGGTCGACGTCGCCTCGGTCGTGCGCCGGTAGAAGTCGGCCACGAGGTCCGCGGTCTGCTGCACGCGCGACTCGGGGAAGTCCTCGACCCCCTGGAAGCCCTTGACGATCCGCAGGTCGAGAGCCGCCATGGCGGAGTCGTCGATGATGTTGGCGACGTTCTCCCACTTGTCGGTCTTCCGCCATTCCCCCTTCGAGTCCTTGGTGAACGGGATGATCTTCCTCTCCCCGTGCATGACGCCGTGGCGGTCCTTGTACGTGGGATTCGCCCGGAAGTTGGCCATCCGCTGGTTGATCCAGGGCTGCACGTACTCGGCCCACTGCGGATGCGTCGGGGTCTGGATGGTCCGCACCTGCCCGCCCTTGAGTGCCGGGATCTTCACGTAGGGCATCGCGGCCTGCGGCACGTAGTCGGTGATCTGCGCGAACAGCGAGTGGAGCGTGCTGAGGTTCTTGAACTTGTTGATGGCGCGGAC